>DATIOH010000036.1:0-5482 GCA_035473375.1 Nocardioidaceae bacterium
TCGAGCGCTGGGGCCAGCTGAACCGCGACGACCCGACGGAGGGGCGTTGGGCCGTTGAGCGGAAGTCCGACGGCGTCGTCGCGGGCACGGTCATCTTCGTCCGGCTCGGCGGCGGAGACGGCGAGTACGAGGTCGGCTGGCACTTCCACCCCGACTCCTGGGGCCAGGGCCTGGCGACCGAGTCATCTCTCGGCGCGCTCGACTGGGCACGCGAGACGCTCGGGCTGACGGAGGTCTTCGCCGTCGTCTACGCGGGAAACGACCCGTCGATGGCGGTCTGCCGACGCCTCGGCATGGAGCATCTCGGCCCGACCACTAAGTACTACGACACCGAGCTGGAGCTGTTCCGCGTCGACCTGTGATTTCTGGACGGCGGCGCTGACGCCGTACCCTGGTCCGCCGTGGCCCTCACCATCGGGATCGTCGGACTCCCCAACGCCGGCAAGTCGACGCTGTTCAACGCCCTGACCAAGAACAACGTGCTCGCGGCGAACTATCCGTTCGCGACGATCGAGCCCAACATCGGGGTCGTCGGGGTCCCCGACCCGCGCCTTGGCGTGCTGGCGGAGATGTTCGAGTCGGCCAAGGTCATTCCGGCGACGGTGCAGTTCGTCGATATCGCGGGCATCGTCCGCGGTGCGTCGGAGGGCGAGGGGCTCGGCAACAAGTTCCTCTCGCACATCCGCGAGGCCGCGGCGATCTGCCAGGTGACGCGAGTGTTCCGCGACGACGACGTCACGCACGTCGACGGCAAGGTTTCGCCGTCCGACGACATCTCGACGATCCAGACCGAGCTGATCCTGGCCGATCTCCAGACGGTCGAGAACGCACTGCCTCGCTACGAGAAGGAGGCGCGGCTGAAGAAGGAGCTCGCGCCGGCGCTCGAGGCCGCGCGTGCGGCGAAGGAGGCGCTCGAGGCCGGAACGCCGATCATCGCGACATCGATCGACAAGTCGCTGCTGCGCGAGCTGATGCTGATGACTGCCAAGCCCTACCTTTACGTCTTCAACTGCGATGCCGACGAGCTCGCCGACGAGGAGCTGAAGAAGCGACTCAGCGAGATGGTGGCTCCGGCCGAGGCGATCTTCCTCGACGCGAAGTTCGAGGCCGAGCTGGTCGAGCTCGATGACGACGAGGAGGCCCGCGCAATGCTCGCCGAGATGGGCGTCGACGAGCCCGGCCTCGACGTGCTCGCCCGGGTCGGCTTCGAGACGCTCGGCTTGCAGACCTACCTCACCGCCGGCCCGAAGGAGTCGCGCGCCTGGACGATCCACCGCGGCGACACCGCCCCCGAGGCCGCTGGCGTGATTCACACCGACTTCCAGCGCGGGTTCATCAAGGCCGAGATCGTGTCCTACGACGACCTCGTCGCCGCCGGCTCGATGAACGCCGCACGCGCGGCCGGCCGGGTGCGCATGGAGGGCAAGGACTACGTGATGGCCGACGGCGACGTCGTCGAGTTCAGGTTCAACGTGTGATTCAACGCGTTTGCCTAGGTCAGAGGGGGTATAGGGGCTCCCAGTCCGCGTAGAGGCTAATGGGCGATCTACTGGCGATCGCAACCTGAAGTTCCACGAGTACAAGCGCAGGCGCCCGACCAAGAACGTCCAGGCGCTCCTCGACCACATCGGACCCAGCGGCGACCCGATCTTCTGGGGCTGAGAGTCGGGACAGCGGTGTGGACTATCGATATAGTGGAGGATAATCTCAGTTATATGAGAACCGAGGCGCCGCTTCTCGCTCCGATCTTCCGGTCGGACGGTCAGGCGCGCCTGCTCTCCACATTGTTGCTCACCGGCGACGAGCTGAGCATCACCGATCTGGCCGAGCGAGCCGGCCTGGCCTACTCGACCGCGCACCGCGAGGTCGCGCGCCTGGTGGACGCCGGCATCCTGAGCGAGCGACAGGTGGGCCGCGCGAGGCTGATCCGCGCCAACGACGAGAGCCCCCTGGTTGGGCCCCTTGCGCGAGATCCTCACGGTCACGACGGGACCGGTGGTGATGCTGGCCGAGGAGCTTGGCCGCATCGACGGGATCGAGTCGGCGTTCATCTACGGCTCCTTTGCCGGGCGAATGCTCGGGGATGCCGGTCCGGCGCCGCACGACATCGACGTCATGGTGCTCGGTGAGCCCGATGTGGACGCGGTCTACGAGGCGTGCACCCGGGTCGAGGCCGCGGTGCACCGTCCTGTGAACCCGACGGTCCTCACTCCTGAGGAGTTTGCGGCACCTTCCGGGTTCCTGGACAACGTGCGCAGCGGCCCGACGGTCGTCGTGATCGGGGAGCTGCCGTGGCGCTGACTCCGCTCACCCGCGTCCAGCAGGCGACGGTCCTCGCGCTGGTCGAGGCGCGACGTCTCGATGTCGTGCCCGCAGACCTCGCGCGTGCGGCCTCCTTCCTGGTCCAGGCGCAGGAGCGCCTGGACTAACTGCCGCTGCTCACCAGCGTCGTCGTCAGATACGGCATCGCCTACGACGCCTGTCACGACACGGGCGAGGCGCTGCTGGCGGCGTACGGGTTCCGGACGACCAACGGGCCGGGCCAGCACGAGGTGCTCGGCCGCTACCTCCGGGCGGTCTTCGACAAGCCGCCCGCGGAGAAGGCGGCACGCGAGTTCGACCGCCTGCGACGCGCCCGCAACCAGGACCGCTACGAGGCGAAGCCGGTGGGGGCCGCGGCGACCGAGAAGGCCGAGCAGGTCGCCCGGACGCTGTTCGACGCTGCCCTCGCCAGAGGGATCTCCCCGTGACCCGCCTACCAGAGTGACTTGTCGGATCTACCTGGCCCGCCTGCCGCGACCATCTAACGAGCCTGGACACCCAACTCGCTGAGAAGTTCGCGGACGCGTCGCTCGATCTCGTCCCGCACGGGGCGTACGTCGTCGACGCCGAGGCCGGCCGGGTCGGTCAGCGTCCATTCCTCGTAGCGCTTGCCGGGGAAGATGGGACACGCGTCACCGCAGCCCATGGAGATCACGACATCGGCGGCCCTGACGGTCTCGTCGGTCCAGGGCTTCGGGAACTCGCGCGAGATGTCGATGCCGCGCTCGCGCATCGCCTCGATCGCAGCGGGGTTGACCTCGACGCCAGGCTCGGAGCCGCCCGACCATGCCACGGCGTCGTCGCCGGCGAGGTGCTGGAAGAAGCCCATCGCCATCTGCGACCGTCCGGCGTTGTGCACGCACAGGAACAAGACGGTGGGCTTTCCGTCGTCGTGGAGGCCCTCGACCTTCGCGAGCGCCTGGAGGCGCTGGCGGGCGAAGCGCTCAGCCATGAGCGGGACAAAGCGCGGGATGGTGGCGGTGGTGGCGAACTGGTCGAACGAGGAGTGCAGGAAACGCTCGATCGTCTCCTTGTCGTAGGTGCCGTCGAACTCTCCAGTGAGACGAGTCACGGCCGAGCGCAGGGCGAGACTCCGATCGAGTGGCAAGGTTGCCCAGCTGGGGGACGGCGCCGGCGTGGTGGCCATGGCTCTCCTCGGTTACGCAGTGGGCGACGTGGCGGCGTGCAGGCGTTGCACGCGTTCGGCGATTTCGGCGAAGGCGTCCTCGAACGCGTCGTCGTTGTCGAGCGGGACGGGGTCGGGGACCGACCAGTGCAGCGAGTCCCGCTGCGGCTGCATGCGCTCGAGCTCTTCGTGCGCCTGGTCGCAGACGGTCACGATGAGGTCGGCGCCCTCGTTGAGGTCGAGTCGGCGCGGACGTCGGCGCGGCAGGGCCACGCGATGACGGCGGGCCACGGCGATCGCCCTCGGCTCGATCCGTTCTGCCGGATGGGTGCCCGCTGAGTCGGCGGGGACGTCGCTGGCCCTGCGCCACAGCGCCGCCGCAAGTTGTGACCGCGCCGAGTTGGCGGTGCAGACGAAGAGAACGCGCCGGTCGAGCTGGCGCGACGGGAACAGCAGCCCATCGAGCGCACCGCCGACGAGATGGATGTAAGTGCGCCGCCGGTCTCCTTGAGAGCGGGACCGTGCGATGAGGCCCTGTGCCTCCAAGACGCCGAGGTGGTGGGCGACGAGGTTCGAGCCCATGTCGGTGAGGGCGGCCAGATGTTGCGGTGACGCGTCACTGAGCAGCAACGCGTCGACGATCTGAAGTCGCGCTGGGTCGCCGACGGCAGCATGGACGGCCGCTCGGCGCTGCAGGTTCCACATTCGCTCAGTATCCATTGACTCAATTATTACTGAGTCAATTACTTGGAGTCAACGAGACTCAGCAACAAGCCGAGCGTCGCTCCAAGAGGACGGTGTCGCGCCACACGCCGTCGAGCTGGGCGATCCTCTCGCGCACGCCTAGCGTCCTGAAGCCGGCCGAGTGATGCAGCGCCACGCTGGCGCGGTTCTCCGGGAAGATCGACGTCTGCAAGGTCCACAGACCATCGTCGTCGGCAGCGTTGACCTGGCGATGGATGAGGGCCTTCCCGACGCCTCGGCCGCGGTAGTTCTCATCGACGTAGACCGACGTCTCGCCCACGCCGGCATACGCCCGGCGGGTCGAGGTTGGCGAGATTGCGGCCCAGCCGACCACCGTCTTGCCGATCACGGCGGTCCAGCGGTGACCCTCCAGCCACTGGCGGTCGAGCTGGTTGACGGTCGGCGTCTTGGTCTCGAAGGTGGCGTTGCGGGTCGCGATGCCTTCGGCGTAGATGCGCATGACGTCGTCCCAGTCGCCGTCGCGCATCTCGCGCACGGTCACGTCGGCCGGCAGGTCTTCGGGGCAGCACGGCCGCTGGTCGACGGTCCCCATGACGACGTCGGCGGCGTGGGGGAGGCCCGTGCAGCACTCTTGGTTGACGGTGACGACGCTGCTGGTGCCGACCTTGTCGACCTTGACGAAGCCGACGTCGGCGAGGCGCTTGACGTGGTGCGAGCAGTTGGACTGGCTGATGTCGAGCTGCTCGGCGATGTCGCCGATGCGCATGAAGCCTTTCGGGGCGGTAGCCAGGGCGTAGAGGGCGCGAACTCGGGTCGGGTCGGCGAGGCAGGCGAACCACTCGGCGTATGTCGTGGCCTCGTCGACAGACAGGTGCGGCGCAGTGCGTGGCTCGTCAAGCATTGTCATGGGCGCAGTATATCGATCCTGATCGATGGTTGTATTGATCGATCGCCATCGATATAGTCGGGTCGTTCGTCCAAGCCGCCAGTTCAATATGTCTGAGGAGCACCATCGTGAGCGACCTCCCCGTTGTCGTGATCGGCGCAGGCCCGACCGGACTTGCCGCCGCGACGCACCTGCGTTCCCGCGGCATCGACGCCGTCGTCCTCGAAGCCGGACCAGAGGCCGCGGCGGCAGTCCGGGAGTGGTCGCACGTTCGCCTCTTCTCGCCATGGCGCGAGCTCGTCGACCCGACCGCGGTCGCGCTCCTCGACGCGACGGGCTGGCAGAGCCCCGCGATCGACGCGTTCCCGACTGGTGGCGAGTGGGCAGAGGCTTATCTGCAGCCGCTGGCCGACGCGTTGGGGAACGTCCGCTACGGCTCGCGC
>DATIOH010000037.1:0-4510 GCA_035473375.1 Nocardioidaceae bacterium
GCGAGACGCCGCGAGCGACCGCCCACACGCCCGGCGCCGCCGAGATCCGGATGCAGCCGCGGCTCGGCCCGCTCAACCAGGCGGACCTCACCCGGATGACGACGGCGGTCCACCGGCTTGCCCAACAGGTCGATGTGGTCACCGTCGTGCCGCACTGGGGCGATCAGTACAACCATCGCGCCGTGCCCGATCAGCGGAAGGTCGCCCGCGCGCTCGTCGACGCCGGCGCCGATCTCGTTGTCGGCAGTCACCCGCACTGGGTGCAGGGCATGGCGTCTCGAGCGCGATCGGTCGTGGCGTACTCGCTCGGGAATTTCGTCTTCGACATGGACTGGCAGCAGCAGACCATGGAGGGCGTCTCGCTGGATGTGACGTTCTGGGGCGACCGGCTGATGGCGGCCGTGCCGGAGCCGTACGTGCTCAGCCCTCGCTTCGCGCCGCACCCCGCAACGGGGTCGGCCGCCAGCCGCATCCTCGACGACGTCTGGCGCTTCAGCGTCGGCGTCTTCAAGGGCCGCGAGCTCTCCCGCTAACCCCAAACTGGAGCCACTTTGGTGCCACCGCCGAGCCCCAAAGTGGCTCCAGTTTGGGTGCTCGTCAGTGGGTTATCCACTGCCAGACGACGGCGGCCGACCGGGCGAGTTGAGCGCGGCTGACGACGCGCGGCAGATCGCCGGCCGAGTGGTAGGCCGCATAGGAGACACCGCCGACCCGGGCGGCTGGGATGCCGACCTTCTCGAAGGACCAATGGTCGGCGCCGGTGTTCAGGCAGCGGGCAGTCCGGACGCCCGCGCGCTCGCCTGCGCGGACGAGCGCGCGCTGTACCTTGGTTGACCCGAGCCCACCCGTGCAGACCGGCACCGCCGGCGCCTTCACGCCGACGCGGTCGAGTGCCGCCATCCCTTTGATCTGCCGGTGCTCAGCAGGCGCAAGCCGGTCGACGTAGGCGGTCGATCCGAAGTGGTGCAGCAGGTCGCCGTCGCCGCGCGGCTCCTCGGCCGCGAACGCCACGAACACGACCGGCGTTGCCGGAGGCTCGAGCGAGGTCATCCGGGCGAGTTCGAGGATCACGCCGATGCCGGATCCGTCATCCTCGGCACCGGGCGCCTGCGGGACAGTGTCGAGGTGCGCGCTGACGATCCGGTGCGGCGCACTCGGGTCGAAGTCGGGAGGCGTCGCGATGACGTTCCACGTCCGGCCGGCGGGCACATCGACCCCCCACGAGTTCCCGGCTGGGACGCGAAGCGGCTGGCGCACCACGTCGTATCCAGCGGCCTCGAACTCGGCTTGCACCCACCGTGCCGCGCGCGCGAAGGCCGGGGACGTCGCCTCGCGCGGACCGATGTCCAAGGCGAGGTGGCGCAGTGTCGCGAACGC
The DNA here is from genome assembly GCA_035473375.1 of Nocardioidaceae bacterium. Taxonomy (GTDB): domain Bacteria; phylum Actinomycetota; class Actinomycetes; order Propionibacteriales; family Nocardioidaceae; genus DATIOH01. Next base: position 1,378 of record DATIOH010000037.1, read on the forward strand.
CCTGGCCGGTCGAAACTCCGCCGTGCGCGGCGGTGCCGAGGTCGTTGGCGAGGTGGTTGTCGACGTCGACGCGGGCGCAGACGACGACGGATCGGTTGAATGGTACGGAGACACCGACGACTGAGACGACGGTCCCGTCGGCGTCGGGACGGCCCCGTCGCCAGCCGACGTGCAGGCGGCCGTGAGCGCGACGGACGAGCACACCAGACCAACACGCAGCCAGAGCAGTCGCATCGATCCCCTCCTCGACGTGCGCGTGCTCAGCTTCGGACTTGCCCGTCTCCTGTCACGACGTACTTCGTCGACGTCATCTCCTGCAGGCCCATCGGCCCGCGGGCATGCAGCTTCTGCGTCGAGATGCCGATCTCGGCGCCGAATCCGAACTCACCGCCGTCGGTGAATCGAGTCGACGCGTTGACGACGACCGCTGCGGCGTCGACCGCGGCCGTGAAACGGCGAGCCGCGTCGAGCGAGCGGGTCACGATCGCCTCGGTGTGTCGGGTGCCGAAACGGCGGATGTGGTCGACCGCTTCGTCGAGCGATCCCACCGTCTTGGCCGAGATGTCGAGCGAGAGGTACTCGGCCGCGTAGTCGTCGTCGGTGGCCGGCACGACGCCGTCGCCGGCGCGGGCGACCACATCGTCGCCATGGACCGTGACGCCCTCGGCGGCCAACGCCTTGAGCACGCGGGGCAGGAACTCGTCGGCGACGGCCGTGTGCACGAGCAACGACTCAGCCGCGTTGCACACGCTCGGCCGATGGACCTTCGAGTTGACGACGATGCGCTCGGCCATGTCGAGGTCAGCGTCGGCGTCGACATAGACATGGCAGTTGCCGACCCCGGTCTCGATGACGGGGACGATCGACTCGGTCACCACCCGCTCGATCAGCTCGGCGCCGCCGCGCGGGATCAGTACGTCGACAAGCCCACGTGCTCGCATCAGGTAGCCGACGGAGTCGCGACCGCCGGGCACGAGCTGTACGACGTCGGCCGGCAGCCCGCTCGACTCAATCGCGGCTCGGAGGGCGTCGACGATCGCCACATTGGAGTGCAGCGCGGACGACGATCCCCGCAGTAGTGCGGCGTTGCCGCTCTTGAGGCAGATCCCGGCGGCGTCGGCAGTGACATTGGGGCGGGCCTCGTAGATCATGCCGACCACGCCGAAGGGCACCCGGACCTGGCGTAGCTCGAGCCCGCTGGGCACGGTGCTGCCGCGAACGACCTCGCCGACCGGGTCGGGAAGACCCGCGACGTCGCGCAGCCCCTGCGCCATGCCTGCGACGCGCGGACGTGTCAGCCGCAGGCGATCGATCAGGTGGGAGGGCGTCCCGCCCTGCTCAGCCGCGGCGATGTCTTCGGCGTTCGTCGAGACGATCTCGTCGGCGTGCGCCTCGAGTGCGTCGGCCATCGCCTGCAGCGCGGCATCCTTGTCGCCGCGCGATGCAAGCGCGAGCGCGCGCGAGGCCTCTCTCGCCCGCTCGGCAACTGCGCGGACTTCCGCCTCGCTCATGCCGTCAAGGGTAGGCCAGCCTCAGCGATCCCAAAGTGGATCCACTTTGGGATATGAGACGCCGCCGGACCGCGAACGTCCGTGTTCCCAAAGTGGATCCACTTTGGGAATGGCCGCTGTCACTCTTCGTCGCCCTCGCCCTCGTCGATCTTGTCCTTGATCAGATCCATGACGGACGAGTCGGCGAGCGTCGTCACATCACCGGTCTCGCGGTTCTCGGCGACGTCGCGGAGGAGGCGACGCATGATCTTGCCCGACCGCGTCTTCGGCAGCTCGGGGACGACCATGATCGTCTTCGGCTTCGCGATCGCGCCGATCTCGCTCGTCACATGGTCGCGCAGCTCTTTCGCCACATGGTCGCCGCCATCGCCGGCGCTCTCGCGCAAGATGACGAACGCTGCCGGCGCCTGGCCAGTCGTCGCGTCCGTCGCCCCGACGACTGCGGCCTCGGCCACCTTCGGATGCGACACCAGCGCAGACTCGATCTCTGTGGTCGACAGCCGGTGGCCCGAGACGTTCATCACGTCGTCGACTCGGCCAAGGAGCCAGATGTCGCCGTCCTCGTCGAGCTTGGCGCCGTCACCGGCGAAGTACTTGCCCTCGAATCGCGACCAGTACGTCGCGATGTATCGGTCGTCGTCGCCCCACAGCGTGCGCAGCATCGCCGGCCACGGCTCGGTCAGGACGAGGTAGCCGCCCGACCCCTTGTCGACGGGGTTGCCTGCGTCGTCGACGACCTCCGCGCTCACTCCGGGCAGCGGTGTCATCGCCGACCCGGGCTTGCCGGCAGTGACGCCCGGCAGCGGCGAGATCATGATCGATCCGGTCTCGGTCTGCCACCACGTGTCGACGACTGGGCAGCGACCGCCGCCGATGTTCTCGCGGTACCAGATGTAGGCCTCCGGGTTGATCGGCTCGCCCACCGACCCGATGAGCCGCAACGACGACATGTCGTGCTTGTCGGGGATCTCCGCGCCCCACTTCATGAACGTGCGGATCGCCGTCGGGGCGCAGTACAAGATGCTGACCTTGTACTTCTCGATCAGCTCCCACCAGCGGCCCTTGTGCGGAGTGTCGGGCGTGCCTTCGTACATCACCGAGGTGACGCCGTTCGAGAGCGGCCCGTAGACGATGTACGAATGGCCGGTGACCCAGCCGATGTCGGCCGCCGTCCAGAAGACGTCGGCATCGGGCTTGACGTCGAAGACAGCCCAATGCGTGTACGAGCAGCCGACGAGATAGCCGCCGGTCGTGTGCAGGATGCCCTTCGGCTTGCCCGTCGTCCCCGAGGTGTACATGACATAGAGCGGGTGCTCGGCATCGAAGGCCTCTGGGTCGTGCTCGCTCGACTGGCCGCCGACGAACTCGTGCCACCACAAGTCCCGGCCGGGCCGCATCTCGACGTCCTGGCCCGTTCGACGGATGACCAGCACGTGGCGTACGTCCGGGCACGACTCGAGCGCCTCGTCGACCGCCGGCTTCAACGCGGCGGGGCTGCCGCGCCGGTAGCCGCCGTCGGAGGTGATCACCACCTCGACGCCGCAGTCTTGGATCCGCGAGGACAGCGCATCGGCGGAGAATCCGCCGAAGACGACCGTATGCGGCGCGCCGATCCAGGCGCA
>DATIOH010000038.1:0-4488 GCA_035473375.1 Nocardioidaceae bacterium
GACCAGATCCGGCGTACTTCCAGAGCCGACCGTCGGCTGGCGACTACGACCCGCTCGCGAGCGGTGCGTCGAATCTCGGTCCGGAGAACCAACAGCTCATCAAGCAGATCGAGCGGCGACGCGCTGCGATCGCGGCATTCGACGGCGTCGCCCCGGGGGACGTCCCACCCGACGCGCTGCTCGCGAGCGGCTCAGGGCTCGATCCCGACATCAGCCCGGCTTACGCTGAGGAGCAGATACCGCGTGTCGCGAACGCCCGCGGAATGAGCGAGTCGGAGGTGCAACACCTCGTTGACCAGAACACGCACGGCCGGATTTTCGGCTTCCTGGGAGAGCCGACGGTCAACGTCCTCATGCTCAATCTGGCGCTCGACAACGCGGCGGCCGGCTGACGACGCATGGAGTGCTGCCCACCGATGAGCGACGACGTGCCGAGTGCCGCATGGCCCGCGGCCGATTGAGGGTCTACCTCGGCGCGGCGCCGGGCGTAGGCAAGACCGTCGCGATGCTCGGCGAGGGGCATCGTCGCCTTGAACGTGGAACCGACGTGGTCGTGGGCCTCGTCGAGACCCACGATCGCCCGCACACAGCGAGCATGCTCGCGGGCCTCGAGGTGATTCCTCGACGCGAGGTGCAGTACCGCGGTGCGACGTTGACCGAGATGGACCTGGGCGCCGTGCTCGAGCGTCGGCCAGCCGTCGTCCTCATCGACGAGCTCGCGCACACCAACGCCCCAGGCTCCGGCAACGAGAAGCGGTGGCAGGACATCGAGGAGATCCTCGATGCCGGAATCGACGTGATCAGCACCGTCAACATTCAGCACCTCGAGTCGCTCAACGACGTCGTCGAGAAGATCACCGGGATACCGCAGCGCGAGCGCGTCCCCGACTCCGTCGTGCGCAGCGCGGACCAGGTCGAGCTCGTCGACATGTCTCCCGAGGCCCTTCGCAGGCGGATGGCCCACGGCAACGTCTACGGGCCCGAGAAGGTCGACGCGGCGCTTGGCAACTACTTCCGCCTCGGAAATCTCACTGCCTTGCGCGAGCTGGCCCTCCTCTGGACGGCTGACAAGGTCGACGAGGCGTTGCAGCGCTACCGCGCCGAGCACGAGATCGACTGGACCTGGGAGGCGCGCGAGCGGGTGGTGGTCGCGCTGACCGGGGGTCCTGAGGGCGAGACGCTGATCCGTCGCGCAGCGCGGGTGGCCGCCCGGTCGCTCGGCGGCGACCTGCTCGCAGTGCACGTGGCGCGATCAGACGGATTGACCGGCGCCGACCCCGCGCGGCTCGCCAACCATCGTCGTCTCGTCGAGACGCTTGGAGGGACCTACCACCAGATCGTCGGAGACGACATCGTCGAGTCGCTCATCACGTTCGCCCGCGCCGAGAACGCGACCCAGCTGGTCCTCGGCGGAAGCCGCCGGTCGCGCTGGGCGGCGTTGTTATCGGGCCCGGGCATCGGCACCGGGGTGGTGCGGCAGTCCGGCGACATCGACGTTCACATCGTTCCGCACAAGGAGCTCGGGCAGGGTCGCGGCATCCCGGGCCTGAAGGGCAGCCTGTCTCGGCGTCGCCGCGTCGAGGGATTCGTCCTCGCGGCGTTGCTGCCGATCCTGCTCACGGTCTCCCTCGTCGGTGTCCGAGATCACCTCAATCTCGTCAGCGACGTCTTGCTGTTCATGCTGGCCGTGGTCGTCGTGTCGTTGGTCGGTGGATGGTGGCCGGCGCTGCTGGCGGCGATCGCGTCGGCGCTGCTGCTGAACTACTACTTCACGCCGCCGCTGCACACCCTCACGATCGCCGAGACGAACAACTCACTCGCGCTCGCGGTGTTCATCCTGGTCGCGAGCCTGGTCAGCTCGGTGGTCAACGAGGCGGCGCGCCGAACCCGACAAGCCGCACGATCCGCGGCGGAGTCAGAGACGTTGGGAACGCTTGCCGGCAGCGTGCTGCGGGGAGAGACTGCGCTGCCGGCACTGCTCGAGCGGGTTCGCGAGGCGTTCGCCCTCACGTCGGTGACGCTCCTCGAGCGCAGGCATCCGGGCGAGCAGGGTCGCGGAGCGACGGGCCGTGGCCCGACCGATGACTGGACCGTCCTCGCGTGCACTGGCCCCGATCCCTGTCGGCGACCCGAAGAGGCCGACATCGAGGTTCCCGCCGGCGACGACTTGCTACTGGCGCTGCGCGGACGACCGCTGCGCGCCGAGGACCAGCGACTTGTCGGCGCGTTCGCAGCCCAGGCAGCCGTCGTGCTCGAACGGTCGCGGCTCAACGAGGCGGTCGCCGCCGCCGCGCCCCTGGCGGCGGCCGACAAGATGCGGACGGCGCTGCTCGCGGCGGTCGGGCACGACCTGCGGACTCCTCTCGCAGGCGCCAAGGCGGCCGTCACGAGCCTGCGCAGCGACGAGGTGCGCTGGTCGCAGGAAGATCGAGACGAGTTGCTCCTCACCGCCGACGAGTCGCTCGACCGCCTTGCGCGCCTCGTCGACAACCTCCTCGACATGAGTCGGCTGCAGGCCGGGGCGATGACCATCCTCAGCCGGCCGGTCGCACTCGACGAGGTGCTGCCGCGCGCTCTCGACGACGTCGGCGCCGCCGACGGCGGTGTCGTGGTCGACGTCCCGGACGACCTGCCCGAGGTGCAGGCCGACCCCGGCCTCCTCGAGCGCGTTCTCGTCAACGTCTTGTCCAACGCGCTGCGATACTCGCCGGCTGGACGCCCGACGGTCGTCGCCGCGAGCGTCTTGGGCGACCGCGTCGAGCTCCGAATCGTCGATCGGGGACCCGGCATTCCACCGGCCGCCCGAGACCACGTGTTCGCGCCGTTCCAGCGGCTCGGCGACACCGACAACACCAGCGGCATCGGACTCGGTCTGGCGCTGGCCCGCGGACTCGCGGAGGCGATGGGCGGCACCTTGTCTCCGGAGGAGACGCCCGGCGGGGGACTCACCATGGTGATCTCGCTGCGTGCGGCCGGCGGCAGCGTCGACGCGCCGGCAGAGCCCGGCCGACGCGAGCGCGACGGCAGCGCCGCCGTCACGACACCGGTCGAGAACGGGGCTCCATGATGCGGGTTCTGGTCGTCGACGACGAGCCGCAGATCCTGCGCGCGCTCAGCATCAATCTGCGGGCGCGCTCGTATGAGGTACACACCGCCGCGTCCGGATCAGACGCGCTCGCGACGGCGGCCTCGCACCCGCCGGACCTGGTGATTCTCGACCTCGGACTGCCCGACCTCGACGGCGTCGAGGTGATCCGCGGACTGCGTGGCTGGACGACGGTGCCCATCATCGTGCTGTCGGGACGTTCCGACAGCAGCGACAAGGTCGACGCGCTCGACGCGGGCGCCGACGACTACATCACCAAGCCCTTCGGCGTCGACGAGCTGCTCGCACGGGTGCGTGCCGTGTCTCGGCGATCCACGCCGGCGGAGTCGACTCCGGTCGTGTCGCTCGGCGCCGTCCGCGTCGATGTCGCCGCCAAGCGGGTCACGGCGACGCGTGACGGAGTCGTCGAAGAGGTGCGGTTGACGCCAACCGAGTGGCACCTGATCGAGGTGCTCGCGCGGCATCCCGGGATGCTCTTCAGCCGACGTCAGCTGCTGACGGAGGTGTGGGGGCCTGGGTACGAGACGGCGTACGGAAACCTGCGCCTCTACATGGCCCAGCTGCGCCGCAAGCTTGAGGCCGACCCGTCGCGCCCGAGGTATCTGCTGACCGAGCCGGGCATGGGCTATCGGTTCGAGCCGGACCCGTCCTGACGAACCTCGCCTCTACCTCGCACAGACAGCGGTGCGGCCGGTCCCGAAGGACCGACCGCACCGTCGTTGTGGTGGAGCTGCTGCCTCAGACCAGCACGGGTGTGCGGTCTGTCGGCTGAACCTCCTCCGGTGTCGCTGCAGGCTCGTCGCCGTCGTGCGAGCCACCCTCGATGTCAATCGTGGGCAGTCGCTTGTCGAGCCATGCCGGCAGCCACCAGGCGCTGTGGCCGAGCAGGCTCATCGCCGCCGGCACGAGCACCATCCGGACCAGCGTGACGTCGAGGAACACGGCCACGGAGAGGCCGATTCCGAACATCTTCGTCGTCACGTCGACGTCGAGGATGAACGAGCCGAACACGCTGATCATGATGAGCGCGGCGCTGGTGATCACCCGAGCCGTCGAGCCGACGCCTTGGATGACTGCGAGGCGCGGGTTGCGGTGCCTCAGGTACTGCTCGCGGACTCGGCTCATCAAGAAGACCTCGTAGTCCATCGACAGGCCGAACAGGATCGCGAACATGAGCATCGGCGCCAGCGGCATGATCGGGACCGTGTCGTGCACGCCGATCAGGCTCGCACCCCAGCCCCACTGGAACACCGCGACGATGACGCCGTAGGCCGCTCCGACACCGAGCACGTTCAGCGCAGCCGCCTTGAGCGGCACCAGCACCGACCTGAACACGAGCATCAGCACCAGGAACGACAGGCCGATCACCGCTCCCAGGAACA
>DATIOH010000039.1:0-11137 GCA_035473375.1 Nocardioidaceae bacterium
TCCCGGTCGCGGCGCGCGGCGTCAGATCGCGTCATGTCGAGGAACGCGCGCCACGCGACGGTGATCAGCCAACCCGTCGGGTCGGCGGGCTCCCCGTCCTCCCACGCGGCCAGTGCGCGGATGAGCGCTTCCTGCACGGCATCCTCGGCCGCCGCGAAGTCGGCTCCGCGGCGGACGAGGATCCCGATCACGCTCGGTGTCAGGCTTCGGAGCAGGACCTCGTTCACCCGGGCGGTCAGTCCGCGATGGTGGGCGACGGCTCTGCCAGGAACGGGCGCAGCTCGAGCCACTCGTGGATCGGCTTGCCGTTCGCACCGGGCGCGGCCGACAGGTCACCGGCCAGCTCGACGGCGCGCTCGTAGCTGTCGACGTCGATCACCATCCAGCCGGCAATCAGGTCTTTCGTCTCGGCGAACGGGCCGTCGGTGACCGGAGGCCGGCCCTCGCCGTCGTACCGGACGAACGTCCCCTCGGGCGAGAGCGCGTGACCGTCGACATACTCGCCGGTGCCCTCCAGCCGAGTCGCGAAGTCGCGCATGTACTGGATGTGAGCGGTGACCTCGTCGGGCGTCCACTCGTCCATGGGCACGTCGTTCACCGCAGCCGGCGCGCCGCGATAGTGCTTGAGCAGCAGGTACTTGGCCATCGTGAGTCTCCTCGCAACTGGTGCGACCCATTCTGGTCGCGTTCGCAGCGGGGACGGCGCCGGCCACGGGTTCTCGACATCGCGGTCAGAAAAACCTCGTCGACTGCGACGTGAGCCTTGGGGCTCGTTAGGAGGTCTTGGCCCGCTGCCGGGCGCGGTAGGCGCGCATCTTCAGCTTGTCGCCGCAGCCGTACTCGCACCACCGCGCCGAGCGGTTCTTCGACTTGTCGTAGTACGCCCACTCGCACTCGTCGGACGAGCAGATCTTGAGCCGCCACCAGATGCCCTCGGCCACGGCATCGCTCATCGCGATCGCCACCCTGGCCAGCCCGCCGCGGACACCGTCGTCGGTCGGCACGAGGGCCACCCGGTCGCCGGTCCAGCGAAGCTCGAGCGGCAGCTGATCGAGCGTCGCGTCGAGCTCGGGCACCGGCGCGGACGCGCCGACGTGATTGAGCTCGAGGGCGCGGCGAAGGCCGACGCGCAACTGCCGGGCCAGGGCGAGGTCGTCGTCGGTCGAGCGTGTCCGACGGCCTATCAGACCGGCGCCGTGGAGATAGGCGGTGAGGTCGGCCGGCGCCGTGAGGTCGTCGGTGCCGAGCTCGTGGTCGGTCGTGTTGACGAAGTCGCGTACGACTCCGACGTCGGCCGGGACCACGGGGGAGGGTGTATCAACCGTCGTCATCGAGGCTCCTCACCATCACGAGCTACGTCTGCGTTACTAGCGTATCAGTTTAGTCGGTTGCGTTGTCTATCGTTACCACTGTAATCTGTTTGAAGGTAATGCGGAGAAGCGAACAAGCCACGAGGAGGCCTGTCATGAGGCACTTGGTTCACGCGATGAAGATCATGATCAACGACGATCTGAAGGCGCACGATCGACACGAGGTGCGTCGCGCTCCCCGGCGCAGCGAGGCAGTGTCCGCCACGGCAATCGAGCCGCTGGTTCAATCGACCCCGTCGCCTGCGGTCCGCAGCATTGAGGTCGCTCGGCCTCGGAAGACCGCAAGTGTCGGCACCTGAGCCCGGCCGGGCGTGATCAGTCGCGGGCCGTCTTGGTCCGCTGCCGATACGCCCGCGTCTTGGCCTTGTTGCCGCACGTAGGCCCGCACCAGTTCTTCGAACGATTCTTCGAGGCGTCGTAGTACGCCTCCTCGCAGGCGCTGTCGGCGCAGATCTTCAGCCGCTCCCACGAGCCGTCGGCGTGCGTGTTTGCGACCGCCACCGCGATCTGCGCCAGACCGCCAGGCACGCCCGACTCGACCGGCTCGAGGCTCGGGGCGCCGGCGGTCCACCCGAGCCGCATCGGCAGCCGAGTCAGCACCCGAGAGAGCTCGGGAACGTCTCCGCGAACCTCGTCGTGGTTGAGATGCATCGCCGCCCGGATGCCCGACCGCAGCTCTCGCGCCAGCGCGACCTCTTGCTCGCTCGCGGCCGCCCGGCCGTCGACCACGCCGGCCCGCTGCAGAAACTCGGCCAGCTGAGCGCGCGTCACCAGATCGTCTGTCGAGGCCTCGACGTCGAGCGTGTTGGCGAAGTCGAGAATGAGGGCGCGATCTGCGTCCGACTCACCGAAATCGGAGTCATCCGCGCTTGTCTCTTGCCGACCGGCCATGTCCGCCCTCCCTGGTAGTGACAACACCATCATAACCACTTCGCTCGTAAGTACCCCACATCGACCGCGGTCAACGACCGTGGGATCGCGAAGAATTCCAGGGCAGGATTGAGGAATGCAACACGAGCATAATCGGTTGACTGGTGTTGTATGGTTGTAACACCACCGAACGAAGATGACTGGTGTTGAGCGAGAGAGAGGCGCACCATGAGCTACGTCGGATTCATCGCCGAAGAGTTGATGCACGGTCGCGAGGCAGACACCAAGCGGATGGCCGAGGGCTACCGGCGGCGCGCAGCCGCAAAGGCCGGACGCAAGTCCGGCCGCCGGGTCCGCGCGACCGGCCGCGAGGGGACCGTCCGCACGGCGAGCGTCCCCTGCTGACCCGCACCATCCTGACGGCACCACCCGACCCGCAACACCTGGCCGCGGGGCCTGAAGAGATCCGACATCCGGCACGCCCGAACGTGCCGGCTGTCGGATCTCTTCTTGATTCCGGCGGTGTTACAGATTGACAGCAGGGCTGTAGTAGATCTGTTACATCGTGCGGTAGGCTGACCGGATGTACGGCAACGACTTCGGCACCGATCGCGAGCAGCCGGGTGACCCGGCGTCGGCTCCCGGCTCGACACCCGGGTCGACATCCAGCCCCGACGGCGAGTTCCAGGCGATCATCGACGCCGACGGCCGAATCGAGCCGCGCGACTCGATGCCAGAGGCGTACCGCAAGACGCTGATCCGCCAGATCGCCCAGCACGCCCACTCCGAGATCATCGGCATGCAGCCCGAGGGCAACTGGATCAGCCGAGCACCCAGTCTGCGCCGCAAGGCGATCTTGATGGCCAAGGTTCAAGACGAGGCCGGCCACGGCCTCTACCTCTACGCCGCCGCCGAGACGCTGGGAGTCGAGCGCGGCGAGCTCCTCGACATGCTGCACTCCGGTCGGCAGAAGTACTCCTCGATCTTCAACTACCCGACCCTCACCTGGGCCGACATGGGAGCCATCGGCTGGCTCGTCGACGGCGCGGCCATCGTCAACCAGGTCCCTCTGTGCCGCTGCTCGTACGGCCCCTACGCACGCGCGATGGTGCGCGTCTGCAAGGAGGAGTCGTTCCACCAACGGCAGGGCTTCGAGATTCTCAACGCGCTCTCGCACGGCACGCCCGCGCAGCACGCCATGGCCCAAGACGCGATCGACCGCTGGTGGTGGCCGAGCCTGATGATGTTCGGGCCGCCCGACGACGAGTCGCCCAACTCGGCTCAGTCGATGGCGTGGGGAATCAAGCGGTTCAGCAACGACGACCTCCGGCAGCGCTTCGTCGACATGACGGCGCCGCAGGCCGACGTGCTCGGCCTCAAGATCCCCGACCCCGAGCTGCGCTGGAACGACGAGCGCGCACACTACGACTTCGGCGAGATCGACTTCACCGAGCTGTTCGAGGTCATCAAGGGCAACGGCCCGTGCAACCAGCAGCGCATGGAGCACCGGCGCCGAGCGCACGACGACGGTGCGTGGGTCCGCGACGCGGCGAACGCATACGCCGCCAAGCAGCGGGCCCGTGCTGAGGCATCGAAGGTCGCCGCCGCATGAGCGATCGCCACGACTGGCCGCTCTGGGAGGTGTTCGTCCGAGCCAAGCGCGGCCTCAACCACAACCACGTCGGCAGCCTGCACGCGCCCGACGCCGAGATGGCCATCCGCAACGCGCGCGACCTCTACACCCGCCGCCAGGAAGGCGTGTCGATCTGGGTCGTCGAGGCTCGACACATCTCCGCGAGCAGCCCCGACGAGAAGGACTCTTTCTTCGATCCGGCCGCCGACAAGGTCTATCGGCACCCGACGTTCTACGACGTGCCCGAAGGAGTCGAGCACCTGTGAGCGAGCTGGTCGACTACGTGCTCCGGCTCGGCGACGACGCGCTCATCCACGCGCAGCGGCTGGGGGAGTGGATCGCCGCCTCGCCGCAGCTCGAAGAGGACGTCGCGATGGGCAACATCGCACTCGACCACCTCGGCCAGGCCCGGGCTCTGCTCACCTACGCCGGACAGGTCGAAGGTGCCGGGCGCGACGAAGACACGCTCGCCTACCTGCGCGACGAGAGCTCCTTCCTCAACTGCCAGCTGGTCGAGCTGCCGAGCAGCGACTTCGGCTTCACGATCGGCCGCCTGTTGGTCTTCGCCTCGTACCAGTACGAGCTGTACGGTCGGCTCTCGTCGAGCTCCGACGCGACGCTCGCGGCCATTGCCGCGAAGGCCGTCAAGGAGGTCGACTACCACCGCGACCACGCGACCCAGTGGACCCTCCGTCTCGGCGATGGCACCGACGAGTCGCACGGGCGCATGCAGCAGGCCCTCGACGACGTGTGGCCTTACGTGCCCGAGCTGTTCGAGTCCGATCCGCTGATCGCGTCAGCCGGCCTGCGCGGCATCGCCGTCGACCCGTCGGTGATCGAGGAGCCGGCCCTGGCGTACGTCGACGCCGTCATCGCCGACGCGACGCTCACCCGACCGCAGACCAACGTTCGCCACACCGGCGGTCGACGCGGCGTCCACACCGAGCACATGGGTTACCTGCTGGCCGAGCTGCAGGTGCTCGCGCGCGCGCATCCGGAGGCATCGTGGTGAGCGCGTCCGTCGACGCTCCTGCCCGCGACCGCGCGTGGCGGGCTGCCGCGGCGGTGCTCGACCCGGAGGTGCCGGTGCTGACCATCGACGACCTCGGTGTCCTGCGCGACGTCGCGGTCGACGCCGACGGCCGCGTCGTGGTCGTGATCACCCCGACGTACTCCGGCTGCCCCGCCATGGACGCCATCCGCGACGATGTCGTCTCGGCGTTGCAGGCGAGTGGCTTCGACGACGTGTCGGTGCAGACAGTCCTCGCGCCCGCCTGGACGACCGACTGGATGACCGACGACGGACGCCGCAAGCTGCTCGAGTACGGCGTCGCGCCGCCGCAGCCGCGCGGCTCCGGGCCCGTGTCGGTGGTGCTTTCGCTGCGCTGTCCCCAGTGCGGATCGCCCGACACCCGCGAGCTCAGCCGGTTCGGCTCGACTGCCTGCAAGTCGCTGTGGGTCTGCAACGCCTGCCGCGAGCCGTTCGACTACTTCAAGGCGCACTAGTGCGCCTTGAACGACAGGCACAGGAAGGCGCTCTAGTGCGCCTTGAACGACAGGCACAGAAGGGCGCACTAGTGCGCCCGCGCCGAGAGAGCCACTGATCTGCCGTGGCCGCTCAGCGACACTCCGTCTTCCACACCCTCCGCGTCAGCGACGTCGAGCCGCTCACCGACGACTCGGTGTGCATCACATTCGAGGTGCCTGCCGACCTCGCCGACGAGTACGACTTCACCCAAGGCCAGCACGTCAACATCCGTACCTCGCTGGCCGGCGACGACGTCCGGCGGAGCTACTCGATCTGCTCGCCGGCAAAGTCGGGCCGGCTCCGGATCGGTGTCAAGGTGCTGCCCGGCGGCCACTTCTCGGGCTTCGCCGCCGGCACGCTCGCGGTCGGTGACGAGCTCGACGTGATGACGCCGGCCGGACGGTTCCACACGGCGCTCGACCCGGCCCAGAGCAAGCACTACTGCGCGATCGCGGCCGGGAGCGGCATCACCCCCGTGCTGTCTATCGTCGCGTCCGCGCTCGCGCAGGAGCCGCACAGCCGCGTCACGCTGATCTTCGCCAACCGCACCAGCCGCACGATCATGTTCCTCGAGGAGCTCGAGGACCTGAAGGACCGCTACCGCGACCGCTTCCACCTGATCCACGTCCTGAGCCGCGAGGCACAGGATGCCGAGCTGCTGTCGGGCCGCCTCGACGCCGCTCGGCTGACCAAGATCTCGGAGACGCTGGTGCCGGTCGAGACCGTCGACGAGTGGTTCCTATGCGGTCCGTACGACATGGTCGTCGATCTGCGTGAGGGGCTCACGGTACTCGGTGTCGACCGAGCGCACGTCCACACCGAGCTGTTCCACGTCGAGTCGACCCCGCCGCCGCGGCCGCCCAGCGCCGCCGACGAGGGAGAGGGCTCTGACGTCACAATCACCCTCGACGGGCGATCGTCCAGCTTCCGTCTCAAGGGCGCCGACGTGCCGGTGCTCGACGCCGTGCTGCGGGTGCGCAGCGACGCCCCATTCGCGTGCAAGGGCGGCGTCTGCGGCACCTGTCGCGCGAAGGTGCTGGAGGGCGAGGTGGTCATGGACACCAACTACGCGCTCGAGCCCGACGAGGTCGCGGCCGGGTATGTCCTCACCTGCCAGAGCCACCCGGTCACACCGACTCTCCGCGTCGACTACGACGGGTGACGGCAACGACCCACTCGGGCGCTGTCGACGCCCGACCCGGTCAACGGCACTCCTCTTCGAGGAGACAGACCGTCCCAAAGTGGAGCCAGTTTGGCGCGCCAAACTGGCTCCACTTTGGTTTGCACGCGTGGCGTCGAGATCTGTCGACGCGCGTTGCTACGTTTACGGGGTGCGCCAATACCTCGACCTCATGCAGCGAGTCCTCGACGAGGGCGTCGAGAAGGGCGACCGCACCGGCACCGGCACGCTGAGCGTCTTCGGGCATCAGATGCGCTTCGACCTCCAGGCCGGATTCCCGCTGGTCACCACCAAGAAAGTCCATCTCAAGTCGGTCATCGGCGAGCTGATCTGGTTCATCCGCGGCGACACCAATGTCGGCTGGCTGCACGAGCACGGCGTCACTATCTGGGACGAGTGGGCCGACGAGCGCGGCGACCTCGGACCCGTCTACGGCTATCAGTGGCGGTCATGGCCGACCCCCGGCGGCGGTCACGTCGACCAGCTGCTCCAGGTCGTCGACCAGATTCGGTCCAACCCCGACTCGCGACGGCACATCGTCAGCGCCTGGAACGTCGCCGACATCCCGTCGATGGCGCTCGCGCCCTGCCACACGATGTTTCAGTTCTACGTCGCCGGCGGGCGCCTGTCGTGCCAGCTGTACCAGCGCTCCGCTGACGTATTCCTCGGCGTCCCGTTCAACATCGCGTCGTACGCGCTGCTGACGCACATGGTCGCCCAGGTCACCAACCTCGAGGTCGGCGACTTCGTCCACACGCTCGGCGACGCCCACCTTTATCTCAACCACCTCGAGCAGGCCCGCACACAGCTCGGCCGCGAGCCGCGCGCGCTGCCCGAGCTCTGGCTCGACCGCTCGGTCGACGACATCACCGCGTTCGACATCGACCACGTCAAGGTGTCGGGATACGACCCGCACCCCGGCATCAAGGCTCCGATCGCCATATGAGCCCGGCCGCGCGAGCGCAGGCTTGAGCATCACGCTCGTCGCCGCCGTCGCCCGCAACCTCGTCATCGGCGACGCGGGAGCCATCCCGTGGCGGCTCCACGGCGAGCAAGCCGAGTTCAAGGCGCTGACGATGGGCGGCGTCCTGGTGATGGGCCGGCGCACGTACGACTCGATCGGCCGCCCGCTGCCGGGCCGCACGACGGTGGTTGTCACCCGCCAGCCGGACTGGCAACCGCCGGGCGGCCCGGTCGACCAGGTGCTCGTCGCATCCGACCTTGACGCCGCGCTGGCCCGCGCCGCCGAGGTCGGCGGCGAGACCTTCGTCGTCGGCGGAGGTGAGGTCTACCGCGAAGCGATGCCCCGCGCCGATCGGCTGATCATCAGCTGGGTCGACGCCGAGCCGGACGGCGACACATACTTCCCCGCGGTGTCCGCCGACGCGTGGACACCAGTCCGCACCGACCCGCGCGAGGGCTACGAGATCGTCGAGTACGCACGGGCGACGCCAGGTCTCTGACACCCTCCCGAGGGTTTGTTCTGAGGCCCTTCCTGAGGCTCTTTCCTGAGGCTCTTTCCTGAGAACCGGAAGTGCGGTGTAACGCTGCTGGGGTGCCGTGCGATATACCTGTCGAAGCGCCGTTACTGCCCGGACCCCCGAGCGGACAGTAACGGCGCTCTTATTTGGTGCGATCGACTTTGCTATGTCCGACGCAGGCTCGGGGCGGCTGCCCATGCGGTCCTCGGCGGTAACCTCCTCGCATGAGCCCCCGTACATCTGCCCCCTTTGGGCGGGTTCTGACCGCGATGGTCACGCCGTTCACCGACTCTGGGGCCGTCGACCTCGACGCCGCCGCCGCCTTGGCGACGCACCTGATAGACCACGGTCACGACGGACTGGTCGTGTCGGGCACCACGGGCGAGTCCCCGACGACCGACCCAGCCGAGCAGCACGCCCTCCTCGAGGCCGTCCTCGACGCGGTCGGCGACCGGGCGTCCGTCGTCGCTGGCGCAGGCACCAACGACACTGCTCACTCGCTCAAGCTCGCTGAGGCCGCGACCGCGGCCGGCGCACACGGCCTCCTCGTCGTGACGCCGTACTACAGCAAGCCGACGCAAGACGGGATCCTGGCGCACTTCCGTGCCATTGCCGACGTGAGCGCGTCGCCCGTCATGGTCTACGACATCCCCGGCCGCACCGGCGTCAAGCTGGGCGCCGACACGCTTGCGCGGGCGGCCGAGCACCCGCGGATCGCGGCCGTCAAAGAGGCGAGTGCCGATCTCTATGCCGGCAGCTGGCTGCTTCGCAGCACCGACCTCGTCATCTACAGCGGCGACGACGCCCTCAACCTCGCCTGGCTCGCCGTCGGCGCCGTCGGCGTGGTGTCCGTGATCGGACATGTGGTCGGCGACCGGCTGGCCGACATGATCGCGGCTCTCGACGCAGGAGACCTCGAGTCCGCCCGCAAGATCGACCAGTCGCTGCTGCCGGTGACCGAGGCGATCATGACGCGGGCTCCCGGCGCTGTGATGGCGAAGGCCGCCCTCGAACTGCTTGGGCTCCTGCCCAACCGGGTGGTGCGCGCCCCGCACCTTCCCGCCACCGACGAGCAGGTCGCGCAGCTGCGACTCGATCTCGTCACCGCGCACCTGTTGGAGGACACCCGCGCATGAGCCATCCGCACCCCGAGCTCGGCGACCCTCCCGCCCTGCCCGCCAAAGGCCTGCGCGTCATCCCGCTCGGCGGACTCGGCGAGGTCGGACGCAACATGGCCGTCCTCGAACACCGCGGGCGGCTGCTAGTGATCGACTGCGGCGTGCTGTTCCCCGACGAGAACCAGCCTGGCGTCGACCTGATCCTGCCCGACTTCGAACCCATCAGAAATCGCCTCGACGAGATCGAGGCGGTCGTCTTGACGCACGGGCACGAGGACCACATCGGTGCCGTGCCGTACCTCTTGCGCGAGCGTCCCGACATCCCCCTTGTCGGCTCGAAGCTGACGTTGGCGCTGCTCGAGGCGAAGCTGAAAGAGCACCGACTGACCCAGGCGCCGAAGTACGAGGTTTCTGAGGGCGACCGGCTGGCGTTCGGTCCGTTCGACCTCGAGTTCGTCGCCGTCAACCACTCGATCCCCGACGCCATGGCGGTCGCAGTGCGCACCGAGGCCGGCATGCTGCTGCACACCGGCGACTTCAAGATGGACCAGCTTCCGCTCGACGGCCGCATCACCGACCTCCGAGCCCTGTCGCGGCTCGGCGAGGAGGGCGTCGACCTGTTTCTGGTCGACTCGACGAACGCCGAGGTCCCCGGCTTCACCACGTCTGAGCAAGACATCGGACCGGTGCTCGAGCGGGTCTTCCAGAAGAGCGCCCGCCGAATCATCGTCGCCTGCTTTGCGTCGCACGTGCATCGTGTCCAGCAGGTCATGGACGCGGCAGTGCTCCAGGGTCGCAAGGTCGCGTACGTCGGGCGCTCGATGGTGCGCAACATGACAATCGCCCGCGACCTCGGCTACCTCAAGGTCCCGGCCGACACCCTGATCGACATGCGCGAGATCGACGAGTACCAGCCCGCCGAGGTGGTGATCATCTCGACCGGCTCGCAGGGCGAGCCGCTGTCGGCGCTGGCCCGGATCGCCCACCACGCGCACGACCGGATCCGCGTCGAGCCCGGCGACACGGTCGTCCTCGCCTCGAGCCTCATCCCCGGCAACGAGAACTCGGTGTTCCGCGTCATCAACGGCCTCACCCGACTCGGAGCCGACGTCGTGCACAAGGGCAACGCCATGGTGCACGTCTCCGGCCACGCGAGCGCCGGCGAGCTCCTCTACGTCTACAACGTCGTGCGGCCGCGCAACGTGATGCCGGTGCACGGCGAGATGAGGCATCTGGTCGCCAACCGACGGCTGGCGATCGACACCGGAGTCGACCCCAACCGTGCCGTGCTCGCCGAAGACGGCGTTGTGGTCGACCTCGTCGACGGCGTTGCCACGGTCACGGGCAAGGTCGCGTGCGGCTATGTATTCGTCGACGGCTCGTCGGTCGGCGATATCACCGAAACGGCGCTCAAAGACCGCCGGATCCTCGGCGACGAGGGGTTCATCACGGTCATGGTCGTGGTCGACGCTTCATCGGGCAAGCTGCTCGCCGGTCCCGAGTTCCACGCGCGCGGGTTCGTCGAGGACGACAGCGTGTTCGACGAGGTCCGGCCACTGATCGAGGACGCGCTGCGCCAGTCCATCAGCCAGGGAAACGACGACCCGTACCAACTCCAGCAGGTCGTCCGCCGAACCACCGGGCGCTGGGTGAACCAAGCCCATCGGCGGCGGCCGATGATCATCCCGGTCGTCCTCGAGGCCTGACGCCCCGCCATGGCCGAGGTCGGCGAGTCGGCAGTCGAGCGGGTCCGGTCGCTGACCGCGCCCATCGTGTGCGTGCTCGCGGCCGGCATCGGCCTCGTCTGCATGCTCGGCGTCGTCTCGGTGTTGACCCAGCTGATCAGCCTCGAGCTGTTGAGCGGACGGTTCATCGGCTGGCTCGGCATGTGCGCCCTCGGGGCACTCGGCGCGTCCGCCGTCGCGCTGCAGGCCGGGCGAACCGTCGGGACCGGTCC
>DATIOH010000040.1:0-16689 GCA_035473375.1 Nocardioidaceae bacterium
GCCACGCGGCCCGCTCGCCCAAGTTCACCGTGGGCAGCGCGCGCGTCTTCGACCCCAACCCGGTCGTCAAGCTGCAGGACGAGTCGCTCAAGGACCACGCCGACGCCGCCAACGCGGTGCCCGCCAACGGCTACTCCAACCGCGATCTGCCGCGCCTCAAGGGCAAGGGCCACACGCTCGTCGGCAAGTGGGTGCAGCTGATCAACAAGGACCGCGCGTCGTCGCCGACGGCCACGTACAAGTACAACCGGCACAACGACGACTTCGAGCAGGTCATGGCCTACTACGCCATCGATTCTGAGCAGGCGTACCTGCAGACGCTCGGATTCGACGAAGTCAACGCGGAGTCGCAGAAGATCGCCGTCGACACCTTCACCGACGACAACTCCTTCTACATCCCCGGCGCAGACCGAATCGAGATGGGCACCGGCGGCGTCGACGACGCGGAGGACCCGGAAGTCACCTGGCACGAGTACGGGCACGCGATCCAGGACGACCAGGTTCCCAACTGGGGACTGCGGTACCAGGGCGCGTCGATGGGCGAGGGCTTTGGCGACTACATGGCCGTCATGATGAGCCAGGCGTTCGGCAAGGACACCGCCACCACGCCGGCCGCATGCGTGATGGACTGGGACGCGACGTCGTACACGACGGACACGCCGCACTGCCTGCGTCGCACCGACACCGGCAAGGTCTGGACGGGAACGCCTGACGGCGACCCGCACTCCGACGGCGAGATCTGGTCGGCCGCGCTCTGGGACATCAACGGGCAGCTCGGACGTGACGAGGCCACAACGATCATCATCGAGGCGCACTTCTGGATGAACCCGAAGATCGGCTTCCAGAAGGCCGCCGAGGCGACGGTTAACGTCGCGGACCTCCTCTACGGTGGCGTCGACGCCCAGAAGGTGGCGGACGCCTTCTCGTCGCGAGGCCTGCTCGTTACCTGAGCAAAGTCAGTGATGGGACATCCGGCTGGATGGCCCACGTCGGAGGCGCCGGGCGCGTGCAAACGCACCCGGCGCCTCTCGCTTTGCTGGGGCACGGACCGAAGTCCAACGGACCGCTGCTCAGGACCGGCGCGTGTCAGCGCGCCGGGACGTACAGCGGCTGCCCCGCCCGGATCTCCCCCGCCGACGACAACGCGTTGAGGTCGACGATCTCGTCGATCACGGTGCGCGGGTCTTGTCCTGGGGCCACCTGCTTGGCGATGTCCCAGAGCGTTTGACCGGGCTGAACGACGACCCGGTGCTTGGCGGGGTGGTAGGTGGTGTGCGTCGAGGCCGCGGGGTCGCCGAGCATCGTGAATCCACCGCCGAATGCGGCGAGGCAGGCTGCGAAGACCACCAGCCGCCCGCGGCGGGTGAGTCGGACGGATCCGACCGCCTCGCTGCGTGCGCTGACGCGGCGGCTGCCGCCCTGCGATCGGCCGGGAAGCTGGACTGCTGCGGTGCTCATCGGGGACCTCCAGATGCGGGGAAGAGACGGGCCGTGCCCGTCGCAGCCGCCGTGTGCGGCTGTTCGAACCTTTGTTCGATCGAACACATGTTTGAACCGTAGCGCGCCCCGCCGACAATCTCGAACATGTGTTCGACCGGGCGTGTCGCGCACGGCTCGCTACGCCTGGCTACGGTGGGGCTCGTGATCACCGTTCAGCGCACCGTCGTCACTGACCGCCCGGTCGAGGCTGTCTACGCCTACCTCCGCGATTTCGAGAACGCCGTGGAGTGGGACGCCGGCACCGTCGCGTGTCGGCGGACGTCCGGCGACGGCGGTGTCGGCTCGGAATACCTCAACACCTCGCGGTTCCTCGGCCGCGAGACTGAGCTGACCTACACGGTCAAGGACCTCGTGCCTGACGAGCGGGTCGTGCTCGTCGGGCAGAACTCCAGCGTCACGTCCACCGACCGGATCGAGATCGTGCCGCGGCCGGCCGGCTCAGAGGTCGTCTACACCGCAACCTTCGAGTTCAAGGGGTCCGCACGCCTGCTCATCCCGTTTCTGCGAGTGCCGATCCGACGCCTCGCCGACGATGCCGAGGAGTCGCTAACGGCCGCGCTTGACCGGCTCTGAGCGTCCGCAGAGCGGTTCGCAGAGCCGTCAGCCGCGCCGTCGACCCCATCGCCCGCAACACGCCGATTCGAACAAATGTTTGAACACAGGCGCATTGTCGGTCTAGCGTTCCCCCAAAGTCAGGTCGCTCTCGTCGGCGCCGATCGGCGCCCAAGGCAGGACGATCTGGCAGCGACCGACAGCGACCGAAGGTGATGACGATGGCCCATGTCAGCGACGACGCAGGCGTGCGCGAGCTTCCCGACGGCCCACCCGACGACACCGGCCTCACTCCGCGCCAACGTCGCGTCCTCTCGTTCATCCGCGACTCGGTCGAGAGCCGTGGCTATCCGCCGAGCATGCGCGAGATCGGCGTGGCCGTCGGCCTGACCAGCTCCTCGTCGGTCGCGCACCAGTTGCGCGTCCTCGAGGGCAAGGGTTTCCTGCGGCGCGACCCCAACCGGCCGCGAGCGGTCGAGGTGCTGCTTCCCGACACGACGTCGCGGCGCGCCGTCGGCTCAGCGTCCGAGGCGTCGTACGACGAGACCGGGGTCGGGCGACGCGCGGCCGGCCGCTATCTACGTCCCGGTCGTCGGGCGGATCGCCGCCGGCGGCCCGATCCTCGCCGAGGAGCGCGTCGAGCAGGTCTTCCCGCTGCCCCGCGAGCTCGTTGGCGACGGCACCCTGTTCCTCCTCGAGGTCAAGGGCGACTCGATGGTCGACGCGGCGATCTGCGACGGCGACTACGTCGTCATCCGGCAGCAGCCGACCGCCGAGAACGGCGAGATCGTCGCGGCCATGATCGACGGCGAGGCGACGGTCAAGACGTTCCAGCGCAAGTCCGGCCAGGTCTGGCTGCTCCCCCACAACCAGTCGTACGAGCCGATCGACGGCACCAACGCATCGATCCTCGGCAAGGTTGTCACGGTGATGCGCCGCGTCTGACGCGCGCCACCGCATCAAGATCCGACGTCTGACACGCCAGAGCGAGCTAGTTGCCGGATGTTGGTGCCCCACTGAGGCGGCGCAGTGCGCCGAGCGCGACCTCTGGATCGGAGGTTGTCCACATCGGCGGGAGCGACGCGCGCAGGAATCCGCCGTAGCGCGCGGTGACGAGACGCGGGTCGAGGATCGCGACCACGCCGCGGTCTGCCATGGTGCGGATCAGCCGACCCGTGCCCTGCGCGAGCAGCAGCGCGGCGTGCGTCGCCGACACCGCCATGAATCCGTTGCCGCCGGCCCGCTCGGCTGCCCTCGCTCGAGCCGACATCAACGGATCGTCGGGGCGAGGGAAGGGAATCCGGTCGATCACGACGAGCTGGCAGGTGTTGCCGGGCACGTCGAGCCCCTGCCACAACGACAGCGTGCCGAACAGGCTGACAGCGGGGTTGTCGACGAACTCTGCCTGGAGATGGCTCAGGTGCCCGTCGCCCTGGCACAGGATCGGCATGTGCGGCATCGACTCGCGCAGGGCCTCGGCGGCCGCCTCCGCAGCGCGTCGCGACGAGAAGAGACCGAGGGTCCGGCCGCCCGCAGCCTCGACCAGCCTGCCGATCTCATCGATCTGCGCCGGCCCGATGCCGTCGCGTCCAGGCGCCGGCAGATGCTTCGCGACGTACAGGATGGCCTGCTGGCGGTAGTCGAACGGCGAGCCGACATCGATGCCACGCCACGGAAGCACGAGCGCGTCGGCGTCGGAGGGAGATCCGTCGTCGGCCTCGTCGATGCGCTCAACGACCGATGACGCCTCTTCGTCGGCCGACTCAATCGAGTGGTCGAGGCGCTCGGTCGGCAGCAGTCCGATGCTCACCGCAGCCGGGTCGAACCCACCGCCGAGCTTGAGGGTCGCGCTGGTGAAGACAACCGTCTTGTCGGCGAGCAGCTTGGAGCGCAGCGGCCCCCACACCTGGATCGGAGCGATGCACAGTTGGTTGCCTCCGCGCTGACGGTCGCGCTCGGCGAGCCAGAGGACGTCTGCCTCGCCGTGCTCAGCCATCCGCTCGGCGACATTGCGGATCTCGTCGACCATCCCCCTCGCCTGCTGGCGGGCCGCGTCGACATCGCCGCCGGAGTCCTTCGGAAACGCCGAGAACGCCGTGCGGCTGGCCGCGCGCACGGGATTGAGCGCATCGGCGAGCTCGTCGGGCACCGCGTCGATGCGACCCGGCTCTAGCTCGTCGAGCGCGAGGCGGAGTGCGTCGGCGCTGTCGGCCAGGTCGTCGGCCTCGGTGCTCTCGACGAAGTTGCGGACGCGCCTGGCCGCTCGGTCGATCGCGGGCACCGACAGCTCGTCGGTGGCGGCCTGCGTCACCCGGGTCGCGAGCTCGTGCGCCTCGTCGACGACGACGACGTCGTAGTCGGGGATCATCGGGACGCCCTCGATCGCGTCGATCGCGAGCAGCGAGTGGTTGGTGACGATCAGGCTCGAGCTCATCGCTCGGTCGCGCGCCCGCTCGGCAAAGCACTCCGACGCGTAGGGGCACTTCATCGCCCCCAGGCACTCGCGGTGGCTGACCGACACCTGCTGCCACACCCGATCGGTGTGCGTGGGGGCGCTGTCGCGGTCGCCAGGCCCGCTGTCGGACGCCTGCTCCTCGGCCCACTCACGCAGCTTGAGCACCTCGGCGCCCATGGTCCCCTGCGGGATGTCGATGAGCGCGCCCTGGTCGTCGGGCACGCCGTCGCGCACCCGGTGAAGGCACGCGTAGTTGCCGCGGCCTTTGAGCACGGCGTACGAGGGTCGCTTGCCGAGCAGGTCGTCGACGGCGTCGAGGAGGGCGGGGATGTCGCGCTGGACTAGCTGGTGCTGCAGCGCAAGCGTCGCGGTCGCGACGACGACGCGCTCATCGTGGAGGATGCTCGGCACGAGGTAGGCAAGGGACTTGCCAGTGCCGGTGCCGGCCTGAACAAGAAGGTGCTGACCCCCGTCGATAGCTGCCTCGACCGCGGTCGCCATCTCGAGCTGGCCGGGCCGGTCTTGCCCGCCGAGCCGCTCGACGGCAGCGTGCAGGGTCGCGGCGACAGTGGGGCTGGAGTCCGGCATAGCCCCCCGAGGCTACCTGCGGCTCCCGACAAAGAACGGCACCACACCCGACCCTGGGACGGCGACATCTGGATTCCCCAAAGTGGCTCCACTTTGCACCCCGTGACGTCCCAAAGTGGCTCCACTTTGGGGAAGGTGGGGTCAGGAGAACTCGTTGAGGAGTGTGATCAAGAGCGGGACGCAGAAGACCGCGAGCAGCACCCAGGCAACGAAGCGATGCATCGGCTTGGCCGGGTTGAGGGAGCCGACCATGGCGACGATCGCGCCCTCCTCGGTGTTGCGATCGAGGCCCATCCGGCGGGCATCCCCCGGAATCGGATGGTTGTCGTACGCGTAGGTCAGCGGCGGGGGCTCGTCGTCCCACTGCTCATGCCAGTCGACACTCGCTCGTGCCATCGCACTCCCCCAACCTAGGCGGACGTTGCCGTCACAGCGTACGCGGCAAGCTCGCCGGCGAGGGTCGGGCTAACCCGGGCTCGGACTCGCGATCCCTCTGCCGTGTGCTCAACCGCGAGCACCTCTCCGGCCGAGTGCATCTTGCTGATCAGGTCCCCGCGCGCGTACGGGACGAGCGCGTCTACCTCGACGGCCGGCCGCGGCAGGTCGGCCTCGATAGCCGCCAACACCTTGTCGACGCCCTCGCCGGTGCGCGCCGACGCCACCACGGCATGCGGCTCGCGCGCGAGCAGGCGGGCGACGACGAGCGGGTCGGCCGCGTCGGACTTGTTGATCACGATCAGTTCGGGCACGTGGGACGCGCCGATCTCGACGAAGACCTCGCGCACCGCGGCGATCTGGCCCTCGGGGTCGGCGTGGGAGCCGTCGACCACATGCACGATCAGGTCGGACTCGCCGACCTCTTCGAGCGTCGACCGGAACGCCTCGACCAGCTGGTGCGGGAGGTGCCGCACGAACCCGACGGTGTCGGAGAGTGTGAAGACGCGACCGTCTGACGTGGTCGCGCGGCGCGTGGTCGGGTCGAGGGTGCCGAACAGCGCGTCCTCGACGAGCACGCCCGCCCCGGTGAGCTGGTTGAGCAACGAGGACTTGCCGGCGTTGGTGTAGCCGGCGATGGCCACCGACGGCACCTCGCGACGCACGCGCTCGGCCTTCTTCGTGTCGCGTGCCGTCCGCATCTGCTTGAGGTCGCGCCGGAGCTTGGCCATCCGGGTGGTGATCCGCCGGCGGTCGGTCTCGAGCTTCGTCTCGCCGGGTCCGCGACCGCCGATGCCGCCCCCCTGGGATCCGACGCGTCCACCGGCCTGGCGCGACAGGTTGCCGCCCCATCCGCGAAGTCGTTGCTTGCCGTACTCGAGCTGGGCCAGCTCGACCTGCGTCTTGCCTTCGCGCGACCGCGCGTGCTGGGCGAAGATGTCGAGGATCAGGGCCGTCCGGTCGACGACCTTGACGCGCACCCTGTCCTCGAGGTTGCGGAGCTGCGACGCGCTGAGCTCGCCGTCGCAGATCACGGTGTCGGCACCGGTCGTCGCAACGACCTGGGCGACGTGCTCGACCTTGCCGGGACCGATGTACGTCGCGGGGTCGGGCTTCTGACGACGCTGCGACAGCGCGTCGAGGACGACCGAGCCGGCCGTCTCTGCGAGGAGCTTGAGCTCGGCGAGGGAGTTGTCGGCGTCTTCGACCGTGCCGTCGGTCCAGACCCCGACCAGCACGACCCGCTCGAGCCGAAGCTGCCGGTACTCGACCTCGCTGATGTCGGCGAGCTCGGTCGACAGACCCGCGACGCGCCGCAAGGCGTGCCGCTCCTCGAGCTCGTAGTCGCCCTGGACGAAGGCGTCCTCGCCATCGGAGCCCCAGTCGGACTCAACGGCGTCGGCGCCAACGGAGTCGACAGAGTCCTGGCCGGCCGGCTCGTCGGGCGTGCTCTCCGGATGGGGAGCGGCGATGGCGCGGCGCGCCTCGTCGTCGAAGGCGAACTCTTCAGGCAGCTGATGTGCAGTCATTGCCGTCAAGACTACGTGCGGAGCCGACTACGACTCGACTCATTTCCAGACCTGCCTCGCGTCAGGCCTCTGCCCGCAGATCGGGAACGTCGGCGGGCTTTGCCTCCGGCCATGAGTTCGACACCGCTTCGAGTCCTGCGACGAGCACCGACATCCCGAACTCGAAGCGGTCGTCTCCGCTCCCGGTTGTGAGGACGTCGGCGTTCGCGGTGAGGTTCGGAAACCGCTCAGGCGGCAGCGAGCTGAAGAACGTGTGCAGTTGCTCGACCAAGTCGGCCTCTTGCTTCTCGAGCGGGCGACCGTCGCCGGCTCGCTCTTGGATGCTCTCCTCGAACGACACGGCCGCCACATAGAGCGGCAGGAGGTCGACCGCCCACGCGGCGACCTGCGGGTGCAGGCCGCCCTCGATCAGAATTCCGACCATCGAGTCGGCCGCGACCATCGCCTTCTCGCTCGTCGGGACGACGCCCATCACGGCGCGCGCGATCCCGGCATGCTCGTTCATCGCCGTCCGCATCGCCCGGCCGACATCCTTGACCTGCTCGCGCCAGCGTTCGGGATCGGGCACCGGCGGGTCGAACGACCCGGCCATCTCGTCGATCAGGATGCGATCGAGCTCGGCCTTGCTCTCGACGTGGGCGTACAGCGACGCCGGACCGGTGCCGAGCTCCTGCGCGATCCTCCGCATGCTCAGGGCCTCGTAGCCGTCCTTCGCCATGATCGCGAACGCTGTCTCGACGATCCGCTCGAGCGTGATCGGCTTCTTGCGCGGCTTGTAGGTGGGATCGAGCCGGCTGCGCCACAGCTCCTCGCGTTCCTCGCGGGTCTTCTTCGCCATGGCGAACAATGTACTTGACACGAACGGTGTTCGGAAGTAGAACAGTGTTCGTAATCCGTACACCGTTCGTAAGACGTACACCATTCGACGCAGGAGACACTATGACCGCCCAGGACCTCGCGCTCCGCGAGAACCTCGACCACGCCGACGCAGAGCCCACCGGGACGGCCGGCCGCTCGATCAGCGACACCCTCTACAAGAACCGCTGGATCGTGCTCTTCCTCGTCCTCGCCGCCGAGGTGATGGACCTGGTCGACGCGACGATCGTCAACATCGCAGCGCCGTCCATTCGCACCGAGCTCGGCGGCTCCCTGTCGACGATGCAATGGTTCCTCGCCGCCTACACGGTCGCGTTCGCGGTCGCCCTCGTGACCTGCGGGCGGCTCGGCGACATCTTCGGGCGCAAGACGATGTTCCTCACCGGCGCGATCGGGTTCACGGCAGCATCGCTGATCTGCGGCCTGGCCCAGTCGCCCGAGATGCTCATCAGCAGCCGTGTGCTCCAGGGGCTATTCGGCGCGGTGATGATCCCGCAGGGCCTCGCCCTCATCAAGGCCGCCTTCCCGCCGGACGAGATCGGCAAGGCGTTCGCCGCATTCGGCCCGATCATGGGCCTGTCGGCCGTCGCCGGCCCGGTCATCGCCGGCGTGCTGCTCGACGCCGACCTCTGGGGCACCGGCTGGCGGATGATCTTCTTCATCAACCTTCCGCTTGGCGTGACCGCCGTGCTCGGCGCGATCAAGTACATGCCGGATCTGCGGCCCGAGACTCGCACTGGACGCCTCGACCCGCTCGGCACCGTGCTGCTCACTGCGGCGTCGGCGGCGCTGATCTTCCCGCTCGTGCAGGGCCATGAGCTCGGCTGGCCGGCGTGGACGTTCGCGATGATGGCCGGCTCCGTCGTCCTCTTCGGCCTGTTCTTCTGGAACGAGCGCCGGTCGTCCGACCCGATCATCGAGCCGACGCTGTTCGACAACCGCGGCTTCACCGCCGGGCTCGCCGTCATCACGTCGTTCTTCGTCGCGATGATGGGCCTGATGCTGGTGTTCAACCTGTACACGCAGGCCGGACTCCACTACAGCCCCCTCAAGGCCGGGCTAGCATTCATGCCCTGGTCGTTCGGCATCGCGGTCGGCGCGGCAGCAGCAGGCGGCTACTTCGGTCCCAAGTACGGACGGCACGTGCTGCACGTCGGCATTGCGGTCGTCATCGTCGGCATGGGCGCGTTCTGGTGGACGATCAACGCGCACGGCCTCGCCGCCACCGTGTGGGACTTCGCCCCCGCCACCTTCGTCGCAGGTCTGGGCTGCGGCGCGGTGTTCGCCCCGCTGTTCGACATCGTCTTGGCCGACATCAACGACCGCGAGGTCGGCTCGGCGTCCGGCGTTCTGACCGCCATGCAGCAGTTCGGCGGCGCGATCGGGGTTGCGGTCGTCGGGACGCTCTTCTTCGAGCTGCTCCCCGACCACGCCTTCGTCGACTCGATGAAGACCGTCGTGTGGGTGGCGGCTCTGCTGTTCGCCGTCAGCTTCGTCGCCGCGTTCCTGCTGCCGAAGCGGGCCCGTGAGGGGGCCGGTTCGCACTGAGGACTAGCCCGCGGATGAGCCCGCAGCTCAGCCGCGGCAGTCGCTCAGGCGGTCCACACGCCGTCAGCGACAAGCACTGCGGGGCCTTTGAGATGAAGCTGCCCGGCGGGGTCATACGTCACCGACACGACTCCGCCGGGCACGTCAATTCGGTACGTCGTCGGCGCAGCAATCGAGTCACGGGCAGCCGTCGCGAACGCGACCGCGCAGGCACCGGTGCCGCACGACTGCGTCTCCCCCACCCCGCGCTCGTAGACCCGCATCGCGATCTCGCCCGGCCCGCCGACCACAGCGAACTCGACGTTGACGCCGTGCGGGAAGTCGTCGGCAGAGAACTCGGGCGCGTCGCGCAGGTCTCCGGCCTCGTCAAGGGACTCGACGAATGCAACCGCATGCGGATTGCCGACGTTGACGGAGACCGCGTCGAGCGCACGGCCCGCCACAGCGCTCTTGACCGGCTCGCCGAGCCGGCCGGCACCCATGTCGACGCTGATGTCGCCGTCGTCGCAGAAGGTCACCCGCTTGATGCCATCGCGCGTGTCGATGGCGAAAGAGCCGTTCGGCTGAACCAAGCCCTCGCGGGCGAGGTAACGGGCGAAGACCCGCACGCCATTGCCGCACATCTCAACGATCGAGCCGTCCGCATTGCGGTGGTCCATGAACCACTCGCAGTCGCCGGTCGAGCGCACGACCCTCAGCACGCCGTCGGCGCCGAGCCCGCCGCGGCGGTCGCAGAGGGCGACGACAAGGTCGTCGGCGAGGTTGCCGTGCACGGAGCCGTCGGGGTCGGGCAGCACGATGAAGTCGTTGCGGGTGCCGTGGCCCTTGACGAACGCGAAGCTCACGCCATCGATCGTACGGCGTCGAGCACCACGTCGGCCGCGTTCGGATCGTCGTAGGCGACCCAGACAATTCGTGGGTCGCGGCGGAACCAGGTGAGCTGCCGGCGAGCAAACCGGCGCGTCTGCACAATCGTCGCGTCGAACGCCTCCTGCTCCGAGCAGTCGCCGGCCAGGAACTCCAAGACCTGCCGATACCCGAGCGCGCGCGAAGCTGTGCGGCCGTCGCGCAGACCGTCGCGCTCGAGCCTGCGTACCTCGTCGACGAGGCCCTCCTTCCACATCCTCTCCACTCGCTCCTCGATCCGGGCGTCGAGGACATCGCGCGGCACGTCGACTCCGACCTGGACGACGTCTGCGTACGCGTACGTGTGCGCGGGGAGCCTCGCCGCGAATGGCTTGCCGGTGAGCTCGATGACCTCCAGAGCGCGGACGATGCGCCGGCCGTTCGTCGGCAGGATCGTGCCCGCGGCAGCCGGATCGAGCGACGCGAGCCGTCGATGCAGCGCCTCGGAGCCGACGCTCGTGAGCTCGGCCTCGATGCCCGCGCGGACGTCGGGGTCGGTGCCGGGAAACTCGAACTCGTCCAAGACCGCGCGCACATACAGAGCCGAGCCTCCGACCACGATGGGTGCCAGGTCGCGGGCGCGGCCGTCGCCGCCGGATCCTTGTAATAGCCCATGAAGACGTTGGGGCCGACAAGATCGACACGGCCAAGGGAGCCGCCGAGAAGAGCCTCGACAAGCTCGACGGCAAGGACGATGACTTCACGGCACCGGCGGGCGAGCAGGCGCACGACCACTCACACGAGCATGCGCACGGCGACGACGCGCCGCACAGTCACCCGCACGAGCACTCCGGCGAGCACACGCACGAGCACCCGCAGCAGTAGCCGTCAGAGCGTCGGAGACCCGACCGTCCAGTCCACGACGAAGTAGCCGACGCCGCGCGGGGCCGCGTCGTACCTGACCGCAGCGTCGACGGTCGTCTCGGGTTCGAGCGCGCCGGCCAGCGCCTGCCAGGCGGGGAGCCCGGCAACCCAGAGGTCGTCAGCCTCCGCGGGGCTCATCGCCAGGAGTGCCCGGGCGTCGGCGGTGGCGAGCGCCGCCACCACGGCCGCGTCGAAGGGTGTCGATCGCTCGTCGAAATACCCGGGAGCCTCGGTCGTGCGCCTGGCCGATCCGTCGCCCATGGCGAGGACGGCAACCCGAGCGGCCGACGCTGCGATCCGGGCTCCTGCGTCGGCGTGGCGGCCGGCGTCGCGGTCATTCGTCAGCGCCACGTAGCGTCGCGGACCGGGCCACCCGGCGTCGTCGAGCAAGCGAGCTGCGATCGTCAGCGACAGCGGCAGCGCGATCGTCGGGCCGCCGGCTGTGGTGTCCACGCCGTACGCGGCCATGGTTCCGCCGGCCTGCTCGTCCCAGTCTCCGGCTGGCGATGCGGATCCGATCGAGACGACCAGGTCGGGCTCGGTGCCGAGAAGGATCTGCACCGAGTCGGCGACTGCGGCTCGCAACTCGGCCAGCCAGTCGGGCGTCGCGACCGACACCTCGGGCACGAGCAAGGGCGGATGAGGAAGGACACTGGCCGCCACGAGCATGCGCCGACCCTAGGCTGTCGAGGTGACAGATCGATTCCGGGTGGTGCCGGCGGCGTACGTCTTTCTGCTCCAGGAAGAGTCGGTGCTGCTGCAGCTGCGACAGAACACGGGATACCGCGACGGCTACTGGGCGGCGGCCGCAGCCGGTCACGTGGAGGCCGACGAGTCGGTGTACGACGCGGCCGTCCGAGAGGCCCGCGAGGAGCTGGGCATCGAACTAACCGCCGACGACCTCCAGCCGGTGTGCGCCATGCACCGTACGCACGGTAATCATCGACCGGTCGACGAGCGGGTGGACTTCTTCTTCTCGTGCACGACCTGGAGGGGTGAGCCGCGCATCGTAGAGACGGAGAAGTCAGGTGGCCTGGAGTGGTTCGCCCTCGGCGCGCTTCCCGACAACGTCGTGCCGCACGAGCGCGTCGTCCTCGACGCCCTCGGCTCCGGCTCGGTGCCGCCGATCGTCACGCACGGCTTCTGACCGCCGCACTCCCCAAAGTGGAGCCACTTTGGGGAGTCGTCAGGAGTCGAAGCCGAGGCCGAGGCGGTCAAGCGTCCGCAGCCACAGGTTTCGGCGGCCTTCGTTGCGGTCGGCCTGCTTGATCGCCGCGCGGGTCGCCGTGACACCGATCCAGGCCAACGGCTCCGGCGGGAACGGCACCGGCTTGCTCTGGACCATCGCCGTCTCGGTGCGCTCGGTCTTGACGCCCTCGAGCAGGTCGAGCATCACGTTGGCGCCGAAGCGGGTGGCACCGACGCCGAGCCCGGTGTAGCCGGTCGCGTACGCGACTCGTCCTGAGTAGGCAGTGCCGTAGAACGCGCAGAAGCGTGCGCACAGGTCGATGGCGCCGCCCCACGCGTGGGTGAACCGCACACCGGCGAGCTGTGGGAACGTCTCGAAGAAGTGCTCGGACAGCAGCTCAAAAGTCTGCTGACGCTGGTCGAGGCTCGGACTGATGCGGCGCCCGAAGTAGTAGATCGCGTCGTATCCGCCGAACAGAATCCGATTGTCGGGAGTCAATCGGTAGTAGTGGAACTGGTTGGCGCTGTCGCCGATCCCCTGCCGGTTCTTCCATCCGATGCTCGCGAGTCGGTCGTCATCGAGCGGCTCCGTCGCGAGGGCGTAGTCGTAGACCGGCACGATGTACGGCCGAACTCGCCGGATCAGCGACGGGAAGGCGTTGGTGCCGAGCGCGACCTGGTCGGCGACGATCGTTCCGGCGTTGGTGGTGAGTTCGATCCGCGAACCGTCCTTGCGCACCCGTTCGACCCGACTGTGCTCGAACACCTCAACTCCGAGGCTTTCGGCAGCGTCGGCAAGGCCCCACGCCAATCGGGCCGGATGGACCATGACCGTGTCGTGGCTCCACAGACCCGCGAGATACGTCGGACTGTCGACCTCGGCCCTGACCTGGTCGCGATCGAAGAATTCGCCGGCACCGTCGTCTGCGGCCTCTCGCAGCTCCGCGATCTGATATTCCTCGGTCGCCACCGACAGCTGCCCGGTCGGCTCGACGTTGCAGTCGATGCCGTGGCGCTCGACGTCGGCCCGCAGCTCGGCGAGGTTGTCGTCGCCGAGGCGTTCGAGCGTGTCGTACTCGTCGGGGAATCGGTCGAGCCCGTTGGCGCGCCCGTGCGTGAGGCTCGCCTCGCAGAACCCGCCGTTGCGGCCGGACGCCGCCCAGCCGATCGTCTCGGCCTCGAGCAGCACAACCCGTCGGCCTGGGTCTCGCTGCTTGGCGAGAACGGCGGTCCACAGGCCGCTGTAGCCGCCGCCGACGACGGCGAGGTCGGTCGTCGCCCGCGACTCGAGCGAGCGGCGAGCAGCCGGGCGATTGTCGTCGTCGAGCCATACCGGCATGGGTCTGGCTCCCGCGAGCGCGGGATTGTCGTTGTGCATCGTGTGTTACGCCTGTCCGCAGGGGGCTGATGGGGGCGTGGGATCGGGGGCTGGCGCTCCGACGGTCGGCAGGCCGAGCGACACGACCGGTCGCTCGCCGTTCGACCGAGAGGCCCATGCGTCGCCGGCCGCGGTGCGGCGGACGGATCGAATCGGTGCATCCGAGACGAGGTGGTGAGGCGCTGCGTAGGTGACCTCGACGGTCGCGACGTCACCAGGCCTCGGGGCCTCGCCGTTAGCCGTCGGGCCGGCGAAGTGAACGAGCCGATTGTCGCGAGCCCGCCCGCTCATCCGGTGGGTGGCAGCGTCCTTGCGGCCGTCGCCGTCGGAGACCAGCAGCTCGACCTCGCGTCCAACGAAGGCCTTGTTCTCGTCCCAGGCGATGTCGTTGACGACGCTGACGAGGCGCTCGTACCTCGCCTGGACGACGTCGTGCGGCACCTGGTCGGCCATCGACGCCGCCGGTGTGCCAGCTCGCTGCGAGTACTGGAAGGTGAAAGCGCCGCTGAACCGCGCGGCGCGAACGACGTCAAGCGTCTCATCGAAGTCGCTCTCGGACTCGCCCGGGAAGCCGACGATGATGTCGGTGGTGATCGACGCGTCGGGTATGGCCGCGCGCACGCGGTCGAGGATGCCGAGGTAGCGGTCGCGCCGGTACGACCGCCGCATCGCCTTGAGCACGGTGTCGGAGCCCGACTGGAGCGGCATGTGCAGCTGCGGCATCACGTTGGGCGTCTCGGCCATCGCGGCGATGACGTCGTCGGTGAAGTCGCGCGGATGCGGCGAGGTGAACCGCACTCGTTCGAGCCCGTCGACCTCGCCGCACGCGCGCAGGAGTTTGCCGAAGGCGAACCGGTCGCCGAAGCCGACGCCGTACGAGTTGACGTTCTGGCCCAGAAGCGTCACCTCGATCACGCCCTCGGCGACGAGCGCCTCGATCTCGGCGAGCACGTCGCCTGGGCGGCGGTCCTGCTCGGTGCCGCGCAGCGCAGGGACGATGCAGAACGTGCAGGTGTTGTTGCAGCCCACGCTGACCGCGACCCAGGCCGCGTACGCAGACTCGCGCCGGGTCGGCAGCGTCGACGGGAAGACCTCGAGCGACTCGAGGATCTCGACCTGCGCCTCCTCCTGGACCCGCGCCCGCTCCAGCAGCACCGGCAGCGAGCCGATGTTGTGGGTGCCGAAGACGACGTCGACCCACGGCGCGCGCCGGACGATCTCGTGCCGGTCCTTCTGCGCCAGACACCCGCCGACCGCGATCTGCATGCCGGCCCGCTTTGCTTTGACCGGAGCCAGGTGGCCGAGATTTCCGTAGAGCCGGTTGTCGGCGTTCTCGCGGACGGCGCAGGTGTTGAAGACGACCACGTCGGCGGTCTCGTCGCCGTCGGCACGCACGTAACCCGCGTCTTCGAGCAAGCCGGACAGCCGCTCAGAGTCGTGTACGTTCATCTGGCAGCCGTAGGTGCGAACTTCATACGTGCGGGGCACCCGGATATCCAGCGTCATAACCGGTTGAGTATCCCATGTGAGCGAGTCGTGACCGACTGTCGACCGTGCGCCGAAACGGCGGCGGTCGCGCGGCACCACTCTTAAAGTTCGACCATGTCCATGTCTGCGACGGATGTCCGCTCCGACGACCCCAGTGAGCTGCGGCGGGAGCAGCGAAGAGAGCTGTGGCATTTTTGGGGACGAGTGCTCGCCGTCATGGCGGCGGCTGCAGTGACCGTCGCGTTCATCCTCTGGACGTACTGGATGGCCCAGCGGTATCTGATTCTCGGCGACGACACGGCCCGCGGCGAGCGGTTCCGAGACGCCATCACCGCGACAGCGACCGGGACACCCCGAGAGAATCGGAGCTTCCTGAATGCGCAGTGCCAGATCGCGGCCGAGTCTTTCTACAACCACGGCATTCTCGGGAACGGCGACGACGGCCCCGCACCACCCAACGAGAAGGCATTCCTCCACGCCTGCTCGGGAGCGTTCATGGGCGGTCACGGCGGCGGCGGGGACTGAGCCGGACGGAACCGAATCGGCCGCTCGCAGCGTCGTGTGCATATGACGGACGGCCGTTCGGGTGACCGCGACGAGGAGTTCAGCCTCTTCGTCGCCGAGCGCTGGCCGACGCTCGTTCGCGCGGCACGCCTGATCGGTTGCTCGGCGAGCGAGGCCGAAGACCTCGTCCAGTCGGCATTGGTCAAGTGCTACGTGTCGTGGGCGCGGGTCAGTCGGGCTGTCGAGCGCGACGCGTATGTCTACCGGCTGCTGCTGAACACCCATCGCTCCGGGCTCCGCCGCCGGTCGAGCCGCGAGACTCCGACGGACCTGAGCCGGACGGCAATCGCCGTCGCGGTCGACGAGCGCACCTATCTCCAGACCTCCGTCGAGGCAGCCCTCGGCCGACTCGGCGCCCCAGCGCGGCAGATCGTCGTTCTCCGGTACTACCTCGACCTGTCTGAACGGCAGACGGCCGAGATCCTCGACATCCCCGCAGGCACAGTGAAGAGCCGACTGTCGCGGGCCCTGTCTCAGCTCTCCGACGATCCCGCCCTCGAAGGCCTTCCTGGTTGGAGCCCCCGATGAAGACCGAAGACGACGTCCGCACGCTGCTGCGCGACGCGGCTCGCGACTACCCGACGGCGCCGCCGCCGACGCGGCTGGTCATCGATCGCGGCCGCAGAGCGAAGAGCCGGCGGCTTGCCTGGGTGGCCGGCGGAGCAGCCGCGTCGGTGATCGTGCTAGCCGTAGTCGCTGGCGTCGCTGGTCACGTCGACACTGGCTCGGGGCGGATCGGCCCGACCCGGGGGCACGACGACCTCAACTCAGACCAGGCCTCGACGATGCCGATGCTCATTGGGTTGACGCCAACCGAC
>DATIOH010000041.1:0-2195 GCA_035473375.1 Nocardioidaceae bacterium
GGGGGCATCGCTGCCGGCCGCGGCGGCCAACGGCGCAGCGGCGCACGGCATCGCCAGCGCAAGCGCGACGACGCCGACGACCGAGATTCGCATCGGTACCCCTGAGTCGTGGGTGAGCGGGGAAAAAGGACCGTAACAGAGCGCAACGGACTGAGTACGCAAATCGACTCGTACATCATCCGTATGGATGGTTTGTGCCGGTCAGGCACCGGTCATGCACAATGTCGTCCCGTGGCGTCCGTCAGCGCGCAGGCGATCCTCATGGCCGGCCCGTCAGGCGCCGGCAAGACACGTCTTGCGACTCGGCTCGGCCTGCCGGTCCTGCAGCTCGACGATTTCTACAAGGACGGCGACGACCCCAGCCTGCCTCGGCTGCCGACGGGCGAAGTCGATTGGGACCATCCCGACTCGTGGAGCGCGGACGACGCGGCGGCGGCCCTGCACGAGCTGTGCGCGACCGGCTCCACCGACGCTCCCACGTACGACATCGGCAAGAACGCCCGCGTCGGGCATCGCGTTCTGAGGCTGGACGGATTCGCCTACTTTGTCGCCGAGGGGATCTTCGCCGCCGAGCTCGCGCCCGGGTGCCTCTCGGACGAGAGCGCAGCGCTTGCGGTGTGCGTGCGCAGATCGCGGTGGCTGACGTTTGAGCTTCGACTTGTCCGCGACCTCCGCGAGCACCGCAAGCCTCCCCTGTTCCTCGTCCGGAGGGGCCTCCTGCTCGCCCGACGCGAGCCGAGCATCGTGGCCGGGCTCGTCGCCAAGGGCTGCATCCCGATGACGCCGCGCGAGGCGGAGGCCCGGATCCGGCAGCTCGTGGGGTCGGCGGCTAGCGAGGGATCGTGAGACTCGCGTAGCCGGGTTTGATCACCCGCTCGATCAGGTCGAGCCGGCGGTCGAATTCAAGGAACGCGCTCTTCATCGCGTTGACGGTGAACCAGCGCATGTCGTCGAGGTCGTAGCCGAACGCGTCGGACACGAGCTGCATCTCGCGGCTCATCGTGGTCGCGCTCATCAACCGGTTGTCGGTGTTGACGGTCACCCGGAAGCGCAACTGGGTGAGCAGGCCAATGGGATGCTCGGCGATCGACGCCGCCGCCCCTGTCTGCAGGTTGGACGACGGGCACATCTCCAGCGGGACCCTGCGGTCGCGGACATAGCCGGCGAGGCGGCCGAGCTTGGCCCGGCCGTCGACTACCTCGATGTCGTCGATAATCCGAACCCCGTGACCGAGACGCTCGGCCCCGCACCACTGGAGGGCCTCCCAGATCGACGGCAGGCCGAAACCCTCGCCCGCGTGGATGGTGAAGTGCGCGTTCTGCCGACGGAGGTACTCGAAGGCATCGAGATGTCGGCTGGGCGGGAACCCGGCCTCCGCGCCGGCGATGTCGAACCCGCAGGCCCCGCTGTCGCGATGACGCACGCACAGCTCGGCGATCTCCCGCGAGTTGGCCGCCTGCCGCATGGCGGTGATGAGCTGACGGACGACGATCGCCCGTCCGCGGGCGGCGGCGTCGGCCACCCCTTGATCAAATCCCTCTTGCACGGCCTGCACGACGTCGTCGAGCGACAGTCCCTGCTGGAGGTGGAGCTCAGGCGCATACCGCACCTCGGCGTAGACGACCCCGTCGTCTGCGAGGTCGGCGACGCACTCGGCCGCGACCCGGCGCAGGTCGTCGGCACGCTGCATGACCGCCAAGGTGTGCTCGAACGTTGCTAGGTAACGCTCGAGACTGCCAGAGCTGGCCGAGTCGTGGAACCACGTGTCCAGCGAGTCAGCCGAGTCGGCCGGAAGCTGATGTCCGACGTCGTCGGCGATCTCGAGGATCGTCTGCGGACGCAGCCCGCCGTCGAGATGGTCGTGGAGCAATACCTTCGGCGCTTGGACGAAGCGCTGGTCGGTCGCCTGATGCACGACGTTATCCTCCCAGGTGCCTGCCCACGATGAGAAAGGCCACTGGCATGAGTGAGACCTCGTCCCGCGTCGCCGTTGTGACGGGCGCGGCCCGCGGCATCGGCGCCGCCGTCTCCGAGCGCCTCGCTCGCGACGGTTTCGACGTCGCCGTGCTCGACCTCGACGAGGCCGCGTGTGCCGAGACGGTCGCCGCAGTCGAGGCAACGGGCCGCCGAGCGCTGGCGGTCGCGGTCGATGTCGCCGACAGTGCCTCGGTCGAGAGTGCGGTCGCGCGGGTCGT
>DATIOH010000042.1:0-9068 GCA_035473375.1 Nocardioidaceae bacterium
GGTTTCGGTCAGGGTCGATTGCCGGGCAACCCTCGGCGACAGACCCTCGTCGGTGGCTTCCGTGGTTACGCGGAGGCCACTTCGTCATTCGGGGGGCCGCCGCGAGTCACATCGACAGAACCAACAGGAGGACTCATCAGCACAGAGTTGCGCGTCAACGACCGTATTCGCGTACCCGAGGTGCGCTTGGTCGGCCCCAACGGCGAACAGGTCGGGATTGTCCGCATCGAGGACGCCCTTCGACTCGCTCAAGAAGCCGATCTCGACCTCGTCGAGGTTGCCCCGACGGCCCGTCCGCGGGTCTGCAAGCTCATGGACTACGGCAAGTTCAAGTACGAGAACGCCCAGAAGGCACGCGAGACGCGGCGCAACCAGACCAACACGGTCATCAAGGAGATGAAGCTTCGCCCGAAGATCGACGCCCACGACTACGAGACCAAGAAGGGTCACGTCGTGCGTTTCCTTCGTCAGGGCGACAAGGTCAAGATCACGATCATGTTCCGCGGTCGCGAGCAGCACCGGCCCGAGCTCGGGTTCCGACTCCTGCAGCGCCTGGCCGGCGACGTCGAAGAACTCGGCTACGTCGAGTCGGCGCCGAAGCAAGACGGACGCAACATGATCATGGTGATTGGACCGCACAAGAAGAAGTCAGAGGCCAAGGCCGAGGCTCGCGCCGAGCGGGACCGCCGGATGGCCGAGCGAAACGCCGATCGAGACCTAGAGCACGCCGAGCGCGTCCAGCGGTCGGAGGAAGCCAAGGACGAGCCGCGACGAGTTCGCGGGCAGTCCGAGGAACTCGACCCCGACATGTGAAGGCCCGCCGGGGCGACGCCACAGCCGGCAGCGACATACGTAGCACCAGACACAGCGAGAGCGGAGTGACGGCACCATGCCGAAGATGAAGAGCCACACGGGAACCGGTAAGCGGGTCAGACTCACCGGGTCGGGAAAGCTCGTCCGACAGAAATCCGGCAAGCGGCACCACCTCGAGGGAAAGCCGTCCAAGGTGACCAGGAGGCTGACTGGCCTTGCCGAGGTCGCGCCTGCCGACCGCAAGCGCGTCCGGCGCCTTCTCGGCAAGTAGGGGTCGGGGCATAGCCCTTCCTCGCAATTCCCCAGACCCCCGCAACAGACTTAGGAGTACACGACAGTGGCACGCGTCAAGAGGGCAGTGAATGCCCAGAAGAAGCGCCGGGAGACCCTCGAGCTGGCATCGGGCTACCGCGGGCAGCGCTCGCGGCTGTACCGCAAGGCCAAGGAGCAGGTCGGTCACTCGCTCGGCTACGCATACCGCGACCGCCGCGCCCGCAAGGGCGAGTTCCGCAAGCTCTGGATCCAGCGCATCAACGCTGCGGCCCGTGCGAACGGCATCACCTACAACCGCTTCATCCAGGGCCTGCGCGAGGCTGGTGTCGAGGTCGACCGCAAGATCCTCGCCGACCTCGCGGTCAACGACCCGGGCGCGTTCGCGCAGCTCGCGTCGCTGGCCAAGGACAACGTCCCGGCTCACCCCGCTCCGGCCGAGACCGCGTCGGCCTGACGGCGTCGGTTCGGGCTCCGGCCGAGAACGCCTCGAAGAAGCGCGTCGTGGCAGCAGAGCCGCTGACCCCGCGATCACCGCGGGTTAAGGCGGCACGCAAGCTGCACCGGCGCGCTTCTCGCACGTCTGCGCGGAGATTTCTCGCGGAGGGGCCGCAGGCAGTTCGCGAGGCTGCCGGGCTCGCCGACTGCTTGATCGAGGTGTTTGCCGAGCCGTCGGCCGCCGATCGTCATCCCGATGTCGCGGCTGCGGTCGCGGCCGCGGGGGTGCCGTGGACACTCGTCGACGACGCGGCGATGGGCGCACTCGCAGAAACCATCGCACCGCAGGGGATCATCGGCGTCTGCTCGTTCGTCGACGCCGAGCTTGACCACATCCCCGCCGACGCCCGCCTGGTCGCGATCTGCGTCGATGTGCGCGATCCCGGCAACGCCGGTGTCGTCATCCGATGCGCCGACGCTGCCGGCGCCGATGCCGTGGTGCTCGCCGGCACGTCCGTCGATCCCTACAACGGAAAATGTGTGCGCTCGTCGGCCGGCTCGCTCTTCCACCTCCCGGTGTCGATCGGGGTCAGCGTCGACACCGTCGCGGACTGGTGCCGGCAGCGCGGGCTACGCCTGGTCGCCGCCGATGCCGGTGGCGCCTCGCTCGACCACGAGATCGTCTCGGGCCGTCTCGCCGCCCCGACGGCGTGGCTGTTCGGCAACGAGGCGCATGGGTTGTCGGCACGTCACGCCGCTGCCGCGGACACGGTCGTCGGCATTCCGATCCACGGACGTGCCGAAAGCTTGAATCTCGCGACGGCGGCAGCCATCTGCCTGTACGCGTCGGCGCACGTGCAGCGCGGCTAAGTGTCAGACGCCCTCCATCGCCGCCTCGAAGGCTAGAGTCCTGCCTGTCGGGGACATCTCGGAGGTGGGCGCGATGGCTGAGGTCGAGGCGCTGCTCGACGACCTGCCCGACGGTGTCGTCGTCGCCGACGCCGATGGCCGCGTCACCCATGTGAACGCCGAGGCCCGCCGTCTGCTCGAACTGCCCGATGTCATCGGGCCCGGCGACCGGCTCGACGCCGTGATGACGCTGCAGGACCTCGACGGCAATGACTGGTTCGCGTGCGCACGGCCGTACGCCGGGATCGCCTTGCGTACCACGCTCCTCGAGAGCTCGTGGCTGACGACCTCGGGCCGCGAGGTGCTCGTCACGGCTCGTCTCCAGCGGTTGCATCCGAATGGACCGGTGCGGTCGTGCGTCGTGGCGCTGCGCGATGCTAAGGGCCGCGCCATCGTCGACGCCGAACGCTCGAATCTGGTCGCCACCGTGGCTCACGAACTGCGCTCGCCGCTCACCGGGGTCAAAGGTTTCACCGCGACGTTGCTGTCGAAGTGGGACCGATTCAACGACGAGCAGAAACTCCTGATGCTGCGCACTGTCGACGCCGACGCCGACCGGCTGACCCGGTTGATCGCAGAGTTGCTCGACGTGGCGCGGATCGACTCTGGGCGGCTCTCGATTCGCAAGGAGCCGGTCGACCTTGTCGACGCGGTCGGTCGACAGCTCGAGCCGCTTGCGGCCGCGAACGGACGCGACATCGCGCTCGCGGCGCCCGACTCGGCCAAGATCTGGGTCGACCGGGACAAGCTCGCTCAGGTCGTCGCGAACCTCGTCGAGAATGCCGTCAAGCACGGCCGCGGCAACATCACGGTTGCGATCAACGCCCTGCCCGACGGCGCCGCCGAGATCGTGGTCGACGATGAGGGCCCGGGAATCGCCGAGGAGATCCGGCCGCGAGTGTTCGCCAAGTTCTGGAAGCACGGCCGCGCCGGCGGCACCGGCCTCGGCCTCTACATCGTCGGGGGACTGGTCGCTGCTCATGACGGCTCGGTTCACGTCGAGTCGGCGCCCGGCGGCGGAGCCCGGCTTCGGGTTGTGCTCCCGCACGGGCAGCCCGACGCTGTCACCTGAGGGGCCTGCCCGGCGTCGTTCCGGTGACGTCCCGCTGACCTCTCAGTGTCCTCACCCTGAAACCGATTCGCCCGGCCATCCGCCCGCTTCCTAGACTTCTCCCGAAACGCAGCCCGGGCGGACGCTCGTTCGAGACATTCCCGCCCGCTAACTGAGCCTGAGAAAGGAGTCGGTGCCGCCGATGTCCGGTCCGAACTCCGACTAC
Organism: Nocardioidaceae bacterium; assembly: GCA_035473375.1. GTDB lineage: Bacteria > Actinomycetota > Actinomycetes > Propionibacteriales > Nocardioidaceae > DATIOH01. The sequence goes on from DATIOH010000042.1 coordinate 3,708, forward strand.
GACCCGGTCGAGGTAGCCCCGCTCGGCGCCGACGAGGTCGCCGCCATGCAGGCGGCGGCGATCGAGGCGATCGAGGCTGCGACGGACCTCGACCAGCTCAAGCAGGCACGGCTCGCGCATGCGGGCGACCGGTCGCCGCTCGGCCTCGCCAACCGCGAGATCGGCGCGCTGCCGCCACAGGCGCGCAAGGACGCCGGCCAGCGGATCGGGTCTGCTCGCGGGGCCGTCAGCGCCGCCATCGCCCAGCGGACCACGGCTCTCGAGGTCGAGGCCGAGCAGCGGATGCTCGCCGACGAGACCGTCGACGTCTCACTGGTCTACGACCGTGCGCCCGCCGGCGCGCGGCACCCGCTGACCACCTTGATGGAGCGGATCGGCGACGTCTTCGTGGCGATGGGCTGGGAGGTTGCCGAGGGGCCCGAGGTCGAGGCCGAGTGGCTCAACTTCGACGCGCTCAACCTTGGCCCCGACCACCCGGCCCGCTCGCTCCAGGACACCTTCTTCCTCGAGCCGCTTGACGCGGGCGTCGTGCTGCGGACCCATACCTCGCCCGTCCAGGCGCGCTCGATGCTGTCGCGCGAGCTGCCGATCTATGTCGTCTGCCCGGGCCGCACGTACCGCACCGACGAGCTCGACGCGACGCATACGCCGGTGTTCCACCAGGTCGAGGGCCTGGCCGTTGACAAGGGCCTGACCATGGCGCACCTCAAGGGCACGCTCGACCACTTCGCCGCGGCGATGTTCGGCGACGGCATCACGACCCGGTTCCGGCCGTCTTACTTCCCGTTCACCGAGCCCTCGTGCGAGGTCGACCTGGTCTGCTTCGTGTGCCGCGACGACCCTGAGACTCGGCCGGGCTGCCGGACCTGCCGCGGCGAGGGGTGGCTCGAGTGGGGCGGCTGCGGCGTGGTCAACCCGCGCGTTCTCGTCGCGTGCGGAATCGACCCCGACGTCTACTCCGGCTTCGCCTTCGGCATGGGCGTCGAGCGCACGTTGATGGTCCGGCACGGGATCGAAGACATGCGCGACATGGTCGAGGGCGACGCGCGCTTCACCCTCGCCTTCGGAACGGAGCTCTGATGCGCGTACCAGTGTCGTGGCTGCACGACTACGCCGACTTGCCGGCCGATATCGACGTCAAGGAGCTCGCCGACCGGTTGACGATGCTGGGCCTCAAGCTCGAGGCGATCGAGACGCCGGGCGCCGAAGTGTCCGGACCGCTGGTCGTCGGCCGAGTCGTCGAGTTCGCGGCCGAGGAGCACTCCAACGGCAAGACGATCCAGTGGTGCCACGTCGACGTCGGCGAGAGCGAGCCCCGCGGAATCGTCTGCGGCGCGTCGAACTTCGCCGTTGGCGACCTCGTCCCGGTCGCCCTTCCGGGCGCCGTCCTGCCGGGCGGCTTCGAGATCGGTGCGCGCAAGACGTACGGCCACGTCTCCGACGGCATGATCTGCTCGGCTCGCGAGCTCGGCCTCGGCGACGACCACACCGGCATCATCGTGCTCCAGCCGGGCGAGGCCGAGGTCGGCGCCGACGCGGCTGAGGTCCTGCATCTCCGCGACGCCGTCATCGAGTTCGAGATCAACCCCGATCGTGCCTATGCGCTCTCGTTGCGCGGCGTCGCCCGCGAGGCCGCGCTCGCGTATGGAGTCGAGTTCCACGACCCGGCCGACCAGGTCGAGCGCCCGGCTGACTCCGGCGGATACCCGATCCGCGTCGACGACCCGAGCGGGTGTGATGCCTTCGCCGCGGTCGCGGTCACCGGTTTCGATGCAACCGCCCCGACGCCACGCTGGCTCGCTCGCCGGGTGCAGTTGGCCGGCATGCGGCCGATCTCGCTCGCGGTCGACGTGACCAACTACGTCATGCTCGAGCTCGGGCAACCGATCCACGGCTACGACAGGGCCAGCCTGCGCGGTCCGATCGTTGTGCGGAGAGCCACGGCCGGCGAGCGGCTGACCACGCTCGACGGGGCCGAGCGCGAGCTCGTTCCCGCCGACCTCGTCATTGCCGACGACTCGGGAGTGATCGGCCTCGCGGGCGTCATGGGCGGCGAGACCACTGAGATGGGCGGCGCGACGACCGACGTCCTCATCGAGGCGGCGCACTTCGACTCAGTGACGGTGATGCGCACAGCGCGCCGGCACAAGCTGCCGAGCGAGGCGTCGAAGCGATTCGAACGCGGCGTCGACCCGACGCTGGGCGCCATCGCCGCTCGACGGGTGGCTGAGCTGCTCGTGCAGCACGGTGGGGGATCGGTCGCTGGTGCCGCGACGGTGATCTCCGCCGTCCCCGACGCGGCCGTCGTGCAGATGGCGGTCACGCTGCCGACCCGGGTGGCAGGCTTCGCGATCGACGAGACGCAGACCGTCTCGGCGCTTCGGGCCGTCGGGTGCGCCGTCGAGGTGGCCGACGCAACGGTCTCAGCCGGGGTGCCTCCGTGGCGCAACGACCTCACCGACCCCTACGACCTGGTCGAGGAAGTCGTCCGCATCGTCGGCTACACGAATGTCCCAAGCGTATTGCCGGCTGCTCCGGCGGGCCGCGGACTCACCCCACGGCAGCGACTGCGCCGGCGGGTCGGCCTGGCGTTGGCGGCCGCGGGCTATGTCGAGGTGCTGAGCTACCCATTCGTCGGCGATCGCGACTGGGAGTCGCTCGACCTCCCCTCCGACGACCCGCGACGGACGACGGTGCGGATCGCCAACCCGCTCTCGGACGAGGAGCCGCTGCTCCGGACAACCTTGCTGCCCGGCCTGCTGCGCGCGCTCGGACGCAACGTCGGCCGCGCGCAGACCGATCTCGGGCTCTACGAGATCGGCAGCGTGTTCCTGCCGCTGCCGGGCGAGCGCCCGAAGGCGCCCAGGCTCGGCGTCGACCGACGCCCGACCGCCGACGAGTTCAAGCAGCTCGAGGCAGCCCTGCCTGATCAGCCGCTTCATCTGGCCGTCGTCATGTCGGGCCTGCGATCGCCGAGCGGCTGGTGGGGGTCCGGCACCGCGGCCGGATGGGCCGACGCGGTCGAGGCATGCCGCACCGTCGCGCACTCGCTCGGTGTCGATGTCGACGTCGTTCGCGCTCAGCACGCGCCCTGGCACCCCGGACGGTGCGCACAGGTGATCGTCGGCGAAACGGTCGTCGGCCATGCGGGCGAACTCCATCCGCGCGTCTGCACGGCGTACGGTCTGCCGCCGCGGGCAGCGGCCGCGGAGCTCGACCTCGATGTTCTGCTTCACCACGCCATCGACATCGCGCCGGCCCCGATGTTCTCGACGTACCCAGTCGCGAAGGAGGACGTCGCGCTGATCGTCGACGTTTCGGTCAATGCCGCCGACGTCGAGATCGCCTTGCGTGCCGGGGCGGGGGAGTTGCTCGAGTCGGCCCGCCTGTTCGACGTGTACGAGGGCGAGCAGATCGGGGCCGGCATGAAGTCGCTTGCGTACGCCCTTCGATTCCGGGCGCCTGACCGCACGCTCACGGAGGCCGAGGTCCGCTCGGCTGTCGACGGCGCGGTCGCGTCGGCCGCGGCCGAGACGGGCGCGGTCCAGCGCACCTGATCAGAATCCCCATTGCATATATCTGCACCTACGTGAATACTCATGCACATGCTGAAAGTTGCAGTCGCCGGCGCAAGCGGATACGCCGGCGGTGAGATCCTGCGCCTGTTGCTCAGCCATCCCGAGATCGAAATCGGGGCGCTGACGGCCGACACGTCGGCCGGTTCGACGATCGGATCGCTGCATCCCCATCTGCTGCCTCTCGCCGACCGGATCCTCGAGCCGACCTCGGCCGCGACGCTCGCGGGGCACGACGTCGTCTTCCTTGCCCTCCCGCACGGTGCGTCCACCACGATCGTCGAGCACCTGGCCGACATCCCGCTCGTCCTCGACTGCGGCGCCGACTTCCGACTCGTTGACGACGACGCATGGGGGCTGTTTTACGGCGGCGAGCGTGCGGGCTCGTGGCCGTACGGACTGCCCGAGCTGCCCGGTCAGCGTGCGGCGATCGAAGGGGCTCGCCGGATCGCCGTTCCGGGCTGCTACCCGACGGTGTCGGCCCTCGCTCTTGCTCCCGCCGTGGCTGGCGGACTGGTCGACCCGGCCGACATCGTGATCGTCGCCGTCTCCGGCACGTCAGGCGCCGGCCGCGCGCTGAAGCCCACGATGCTCGCGTCGGAGGTCATGGGCTCGGCGACGGCCTACGGCGTCGCCACCCATCGCCACACCCCAGAGATCGAGCAGAGTCTCGCTCAACTCACCGATCAGGCGGTGCGCGTCAGCTTCACGCCAGTGCTGGCGCCGATGCCGCGCGGCATCTTGGCGACGGCGACGGCTTCGCTGACGGCTGGCGTCGACGAGACGGCGGTGCGCGACGCCTACGCTGCGGCGTTCGAGAAGGAGCCCTTCGTCCATGTCCTCGCCCCGGGGGCATGGCCGCAGACGAAGGCGACGCTCGGATCCAACGCCGTCCACATCCAGGCCACGGCTGACGTTCGGGCGGGGCGGCTTGTCGCGGTCGGCGCGATTGACAATCTCGTCAAGGGCACGGCGGGCGCGGCCGTCCAGTGCATGAATCTCGCGCTCGGCCTCGATGAGACGACGGGCCTCAGCGCGATCGGGCTGGCCCCATGACGACCGAGGCAGAGGCGACTGACTCGCAGACCACGCCGTCGTGGCGCCTGCGCGCCCTCAAAGACCCGGTCTCAGTTCTGCGACGCGACCCCGCCGACTCGGTTCCTCCCTGGGTGTGGAAGTCCGGCGAGCTCGTGTCGGTGACGCGCACCGCAGACGAGCTGTCGATCATCTGCGCGACCGAGACGATCGGCGCCGAGCCCGGTGCCGTCGGACCGTACATCGCCTATCTCGTCGACGCCGTGCTCGACTTCGCGCTGACCGGCGTGATGTCGAGCCTGCTCGAGCCGCTGACGGAGGCTCGAATCAGCATTCTCGCGCTGTCGACGCACGACACCGACTGGATTCTGGTGCCCGCGGAGCGGGCCGACGAGGCGGTCAAGGCGTGGCGACGACGAGGCCACACGGTTCTCTGACGCCCTCCACAACCACCTGCCACCCATGCAAAGGCGCCTCCTATGTCTGTCACACATCCTGCCGGCTTCGCCGCCGCCGGCGTCTCCGCGGGCCTCAAGGCGTCCGGCGGCAAGGACGTCGCCGTCATCGTTAACCAAGGTCCGTCCAATGTCGTCGCGGCGGTGTGGACGAGCAACCGATGCCTGGCGAACCCCGTCCTGTGGACCAACGTCGAGAAGACCGTGCCGCGCCATTTCATCACCGCCGACGGCTTTGGCATCACCGGCGCCTGCCGGCGCTACCTCGAGCCGCTGATCGGCGGCGAGGACTATCC
>DATIOH010000043.1:0-17723 GCA_035473375.1 Nocardioidaceae bacterium
ATCTGCTCGAACGCCTCTGACGCGGCGCCGAGGAAGAACCCCTGGGCGATCGCGTACAGCATCACGATGGCGGGCTGGATCGACCGCATGAAGCTGAGCCAGATGCCGAGCCCGGCGCCGGCGAGCGCGCCGCCGATCCAGGCCGTGCTGACCAGGCTTTCGGGGAGGAACACCCAGGTCAGGCCGCCGGTCAGGATGACCAACGTCAACGTGATGGCGGTGCGGCCGACGACTGAGTCGATCGTCATCGGCTCGGCGATGGTCGGACCAGTCGGGTAGGTCCACGTCGACGGATCGGTGTTGGCGGGTCGCGGCGGTACCTGGCCATAGCCTTCGTAGCCCTGTCCGCCAGCCGCGTAGGTCTCATGTCCGTACTGCTGGGCGGATTCGCCGTTGAAGGTGGAACTCTTGGTCAAGATCGGGTTGCGGCTCTCCATGACGTCGCTCTCCTGGGTCGGCCCGGCTACCTCGCCGAGTCAGGCGTCAAGCATACGTGAGGACGCTGGTGGCACCCGTGACTCAGGAAACGATCAGGAGGCAGGCGGGTCTGCAGAGTCGTGGTGGGCGCCGTCGCGGAAAAACGCCTCGACGGCAGCCGCGTCCGCGAGCTCGCTCATGGGTCGGACGGCGCCAAAGGACATGTTCCAGAACGAACCCGACCGGGGCGACCACGGCCCGACATACGCGTATGGCTCGGCGACGTGCGCATCTCCGGGCGAGACGCCGTAGTTGACCTCGTCGACGCTGATGCCGATGTCGAAGTGCTCCGGCCACAGCACCGGCTCCTCCGTCGGCGCGAACGCGCGCAGCGCCGCGTCGCCGCTGGCGAATGCGCCGGCGATCTCCGCGACGGCATCGGCGTCGAGCGACACGACGTCGTCGACGTCGACGCCCGCGGTGTCGGAGTACACGTCGGACAGCTCGCGCGGCACCAGTCCGACCCGCTCGGCGATCTCTCCGACGGTGCCGTCGAGCCGATGGCGTGCGTTGCCGACGACCAGCTCAACACCGTCGATCCGCACATCGGGCGCAGCGACCGTTCCTAATCCGCCGGCCGTGGCTCGCAGCCGGATGTCCTCGCTCTGCGCGTATTGCGGCCCTGCCAGCAGCAGTTCGGCCAAGCCGTGCAGGGAGCGTCGCGTCCGGTCTCGTGCCTCGGGATCCACCACTGACCTGCCCTTCTCCTGGAGTGCTGTTCAGATTGCTGCCTGGCAGTGCTCGCTCAGCCCTGCGGCGTTACATCGCCGCCGTCTCGGCCAGAGCTGCCCGGAGCGCCTTCTCGAGCGGAATGGCCCGACCCTCGGCATACAGCGCGTCCCAGTCTGCCGCGGAGAGCCGCGCCCTCGCCTGGTCGTAGGCAGGCATGATCTCGTCGGTCTGAACCTGGCCGCGTGGCATCTTGAGGCGCTCGTACTCGGCATCGGACGCGCCGAGCAACCGCGCAGCATCGCGGTCGCGCCCGATCTCGGCCAGGATCGCCCCGTAGTCGTCCCCGATATAGATCAGGTCGTTCGTCGCGTAAATGGCGAGCGCGGACACGACAGTCGCCGTCATCATCGACTCGGCCTCGCGTATCTGCCCCATCAGCCGGAGGGTGCACGCGAGGTTCTGCCGACAGCCCAGCTCGGCCGGAGGGTCACCGAGCTCGATGGTGAGGTCGAGGGCCTCTCGTTCCATCTGACGGCAGAGCTCGAGGTCGCCGGTGTTGCCGACGAACACCGCGAGCCCGGACAGCGCCCGGTGGAGTGCCTCGATGTCGTCGGCCGCTCGTGCCACGTCCACTGCTTCCTCGTACAGCGCGCGGGCCTGGTCGAGTCGACCGTCGTCGAGTTCGACGGTCGCCATCGTCCGGAGCACGAAAGGGAGACCGTTGGGGGGATTTCCGAGGGCACGGAACAGGTCCAGCGCGTCCTGAGCCTGCTGACGGCCGTCCTCGCCACGGAACATCCGGAAGTTCGCGAGGGTCGAAGTGCAGACTGCGAGGTCGGCGTCAGCCAGGTCAGCCCCGCGCTCGACCGCACGACGGAGCCAGTGCATCGCATCGTCCACTCGCCCGCCCGAGCCCCAGACGGTTCCGATGCGCGCGACGATCCGGACGCCCCGACGGGTCCGCTCCCCTGTCTCGTCGAAGCCCTCGGCCAACGACCACTCGAGTGCCGCTGCGATGTTCGCGAACTCGGTCTCGAGGACGGCCTGCGCCGTCAGGTGGTCCGGTCCATGAATCCGCGCGCACTGCGTCTCGACGACGTCGGCGAAGAACGCGGCGTGCCGCTCGCAAATCGCGTCGTGCTCCGCGGACGACTCGAGCAGCTCGGCCGCGAACGCCCGGATCGTCTCGAGCATGACGATCCGCGGCTCGCCGTCGTCGCTCTCGACCATCTGCGCGAGGCTTGCGTCGACGACGTCGGCGACGATGTCGAGCGGATCGTAGGTCGCCACATCGTCTCTGCAGACGGCTACGACGGCGTCGAGGTCTGCGCCCCCGACGAACGCACCGAGCATTCGGAAAGAGTGCTGCTGCTCGGGTCGGAGGAGCTGGTACGACCACTCGATCGTGTCGCGAAGGGTCTGATGTCGGGTCGGCCGATCGTGCTCGGGCGTCGACAGGTCGAGCGCGCTGCCGAGCCGCGTCAGCAGGGCGCGCGGCGTCAGCAGCTTTGAGCGCGCCGCCGCCAGCTCGATCGCCAGCGGAACGCCGTCGAGCCGTCGACAGATCGCGGCAACGTCGGGCGCGTTGTCCGCGTCCAGATCAAAGGTGGGCCGCACTCTGCGGGCCTGACGAACAAAGAGCTGCACCGCCGCCGACTTCCCGATGGCGGCGACAGCCCCCTCGGCTGGCAGCCCGAGAGGCGGAACCGGAAACTCCTGCTCAGCGGTGACATGGAGCGGGCGGCGCGATGTCGCGATCACGACGACCTTCGTCGCCTGGTCGATGATCCGGTGGGCCACTTTCGCAGCACCGTCGATCTGCTCGAGATTGTCGATCACCAGAAGCGCCGTGCGCTGCCGGAGAGCCGCTGTGACGTCGTCCTCCTCTCGGCCTTCTTGAAGGTCGAGGACGTCGGCGATCGATCCCCACATCGACTGGCCGTCGGAGACAGACACCAGCGGCACGAAGTACACGCCGCCAGGAAAGGCGTCGACCAGCGAGCGTGCGAGCTCGACGGCGAGGCTGGTCTTCCCGTTGCCGCCTGGGCCAGTCAAGGTGAGCAGGCGAGTCTGCCCCGTGCGTATCCACTGCGACAGCTGCTCCAGCTCGGCGTCGCGGCCGATCAGCGCAGCATCAAGCAACGGGAGTGTGCTGGACATCCCCAGGCTCCGCAGCGGCGGGAAGGCCTGGTCGAGCCCGTCGACCTCAAGCTGGTAAACGCGCTCGAGGCGTTCGAGGTCTTTGAAGCGGTGATCGCCCAGATCACGCAGGCTCAGCCCGTCGGTCAGCGAATCAGACACCAGCTCCGCCGTCGCAGCGGACACAACGATCTGCCCGCCGTGTGCGGCTGCCGCGATCCGGGCCGCGCGGTGCACGTCGATGCCGACGTACGCGCCGTCGTGCGGGATCGGCGCTCCGGTATGCAGACCCATGCGCACTCGAACCGACTCTCCGCCGGGCCAGGCGAAGCCGGCCAACTCGCGCTGTGCCTGAGCCACCGCGCCGACCGCATCACGCGGAGCGGCGAACACGACGAAGAAGCTGTCGCCCTCAGTGCCGAGCTCGTTGCCCTGCCAGTCCGCCCACACGCTGCGCAGGATCGCGCGCTGCGCATCGAGGGCCTCGACATAGCGGTCGCCGAGTCGCGTGAGCAGCTTCGTCGAGCCCTCCATGTCGGAGAACAGCAGCGTCACGGTGCCCGTCGGCAGCGCCCTCATCCGAACATGATCGACCGGTCACCGGCGGGGCGCCAATCCCAATCCGCGATCGTCGCACGCTCGGTCAGGTCGGAGGCGACTCGCCGGAGGCGCGGACCGCATCGATCAGCGCGTCTCGCAGCGGCGTCGCCGAGCCTGCCTCGTAGGCGGCCTGCCAATCCACGGGCGCGACCGACGCGCGCGCCGCGTCGAGCGGCGGCAGCGTGTCGATGTCACCCTGGGGACCGCGCGCCATGTCCTTGCTCGCGTACCAGGCGTTCGCGGCTCCGAACAGCCGCGCCGCGTCGAGGGGCCGACCGAGGTCGGCAAGCAGGGCCGCGTAGTCGTCGGCCGGCGACACGAGATCGAACTCGTCGCAGATCGCGACAGCTTGGCTGATGCCCCAGCGCATCGCCGCCTCCGCCTCCACCAGCCGCCCCGCATATCGCACGATCTTCGCGAGGCTGTGCCGGGTGTCCAGCTCATCGACGAGGCTGCCGTGCTCGACGGCCAGATCGCGCGCTTCCTCCATCAACGCCCTACTTCGCTCCAAGTCGCGATGGGTGAGCGCGTGCCAGCCCGCCTCCCACAACGCGTAGTGCAAGAGTCCGTAGTCGTCCTCACCGCGGGCCACGACGACTGCCTCGTTGGCGAGTGCGCGGCCCTCGTCGCCGCGTCCCACCTCCAGGCTGGCGACAGCGACGGTGCGCAGGATGTACGACATTGACTGCACATCGCCGCCCAGATCGCGCGCCATTGCGAGCGCGCGGCTCGCCCACTCGTAACTGCGGTCGCTGTCGCCGCTGAACCGATAGAAGTTCGCCAAGGTCGCCATGCAGCGGGCGACAGTCGAGTTGACGCGGCCTGTTGCCCGTCCTATCCCGCGCTCGAGCCACTCGATGCCCTCGGTCAGCGATCCAGCGGCCCAGAACCGCACGACGTTGGCGAGCAGGCTCAGTCCGAGATCAACCCGCTCCTCGTCGTTCCCATCGTCGCTCGCGTCGGCGAATGCCCACTCAAGAACGGCGACATAATTCTCTCGGTCGCGCTCCAGGCGGGCGATGGTCTCGTCGCGACTGCGTGGAGCGGACGCGCCCTTTGCCACTGCCGTGCCAAAAGCGGTGAAGTGACGCGCGTGCCTCCGAGTCACCTCGGCGCCTCGAGGTCCGGAAAGCAGCAGCTCGCGGGCGAACTCGCGCACCGTCTCGAGTTGGGTCACCCGCGGCTCGCCGAACTCGTCGTCGCTGATGCGCGCCAGGCTGGCGTCGACGAGGTCGAGAATCAGATCGACCGGATCCGCGGCCCCGATGTCGTCAGGGCGAGCGACTGCTGCGGCCGCGTCGAGGTCAGCCCCGTCAGCAAAGACACCCAGGGTCTCGAACATCGCCTGATGCTGGCCGCCGAGAAGGTTGTACGACCACGCGATCGTGTCCCGCAGTGTGCGGTGGCGCGCCGGCAAGTCGACGGTCGCCGCAGACAGATCGAGCGCCGAATTCAGACGGCTCAGCACCGAGCGAGGGCTCAGCAGCTTGCATCGTGCAGCCGCCAGCTCAATTCCCAGCGGCATCCCGTCGAGCCGTCGGCAGATGGCCACGACGTCGCCGACGTTGTCCTCAGTCAGCGCGAATGTGGGCAGCACTCGCCTTGCCTGGTTGACGAAGAGCTGAATCGACGGTGACTCGTGCGCATCGTGCCCTGCCGACTCCGCGTCGGGGACGGCGAGCGGGCCGACGTCGAACTCCTGCTCGGCCGAGAGATGAAGGGGTCGGCGCGACGTCGCCACAACCACCACGTGCGAAGACGCTGCGAGAAGTCGGCGAACCTCGTCCGCCGCGGCCGGGAGCTGCTCGAGATTGTCGAGGACGAACATCGCCTTGCGACTCTCGAAGCCGGCGCACACGGTGTCGGCATCGCGATCCGACGCCGGGAAGCCGGTGCTCTCGGCAATCGTCGACCACATGGCGTCTTCGTCGGTGACGGCGGCCAGCGGCGCGAAGTACACCCCGCCCGGGAACCGATCGGCGACGAGTTCGGCGAGCGCAATCGCCAGGGTGGTCTTGCCGGCACCGCCGGGCCCCGTGAGGGTCAGCAGACGGGTACCGCCGGAAACGAGGTCTGACAGCCGCACTAGTTCGCGGTCGCGTCCGACGGTCGGAAAGTCGAGAGCTGGAAGCGTGCTCGACGCACCCAGGCTGCGCAGCGGCGGAAAGGAATTCGGCAGCCCGTCTACGTCGAGTTGGTAGACGTGCTCAAGACTCTCCAAGTCTTTCAGCCTGTGGTCGCCGAGGTCGCGCAGCCGTGTGCCCGCCGGCAGCGAGCCGGACACGAGGGACGCCGTCGACGACGAAACCACTATCTGACCGCCGTGTGCAGCGGCTGAGATTCGCGCCGCGCGGTGGACGTCGATACCGACGTACGCGCCGTCGTGAGGGATCGGCTCACCGGTGTGCAGGCCCATGCGGACGCGCACCGAGGTGTCACCTGGCCAGACGAAGCCATTGAGTGCCTGCTGCGCCTCTGCAACAGCGTTGACGGCGTGATCGGCGGTCGAGAAGGCCACGTAGAAACTGTCGCCTTCAGTGCCAAGCTCGTAGCCGTCGTGGTCGGCCCACGCCCGACGGAGGATCGCCCGCTGCGCGTCCAACGCCTCGACGTACTGATCTCCAAGCCGCGCGAGGAGGCGAGTCGACCCCTCCATGTCGGAGAAGAGCAGCGTCACGGTCCCTGTTGGCATCCCGGTCACCCGGTCATGATCGACCCAGCGACCAGCGTGCGCCAGTTGGCGCACCGCAGCGGGCGACTCCCGTAACGCCCGCGGCATGAACCGGCACTGAGCCGGTGAGCACTCGAGGACTCCAGGAGGCGCGATGTCAGAGACGGACACGGCCCAGTGGCATCGCCTCGACCCTGCCGACGTGCCCGAAGAGGGGCGGGTTCGCAGTGTCGTGGTCGACGGGCGGACCGTCGCGGTCGCACGCTGCGGCGCACTGCTCGGCGCCCTCGAGAACAAGTGCCCGCACCAGGGCGGGCCGCTCGGCGAGGGATCGATCGAGAAGGGCCTGCTGCGCTGCCCGTGGCACGGCTACGACTACGACCCGATCACCGGCGAGCCTCCGGCCGACTTCGCCGACGCCGTGCCGTCGTACGAGGTCGACGAGCGCGACGACGGTGTCTACGTGCGGCTGCCGCAGGTGCCGCCAGCGGCTCGGACCGTCGCGGACGTCCTCGTCGAGACGCTCGTCGCTCACGGCATCGACACTGTGTTCGGCATGGTCGGCCACTCGAACCTGGGCTTCGCCGACGCGCTCCGTCGAGCCGAGGAGCGCGGAGAGATCCGCTTCGTCGGCATCCGCCACGAGGGCGCGGCCGCCTTTGCCGCAAGCGCCTACGGCAAGCTGACCGGGCGCCCCGCCGCGTGCTTCGCGATCGCGGGGCCGGGCTCGACCAATCTCCTGACCGGCCTGTACGACGCCAAGCTGGACCAGGCGCCGGTCGTCGCGATCTCCGGCCAGGTGCCGTCGAAGGTGCTGGGCAGAGGAGCGTTTCAAGACCTCGACCTGTCGGCGGTGTTCCGCGACGTCGCGGTGTCGACGACAACCGTGAGCGCCGGCAGCGACCATGCCGAGCTCGCCGCCCTCGCGGTGAAGCACGCGATCGACCGGCGCGGGGTCGCCCACCTCGTGCTGCCCGACGAGGTGCAGGCGCTGCCGTCCGACGCGGACGCGGCGTCGCCGACCGGGCGACTGTCGAACAGGCTGATGCGACCCGACGACACCGCTCTGGCCGACGCGGCGAAGCTCGTGGTCGACGCGCGGCGTCCGGTGATCATCGTCGGGCATGGCGCCCGCGGCGCCGAGGCCGAGATCGTCGACCTGGCCGAGCGGCTCAACGCGCCTGTGCTGACGACGTTCAAGGCGAAGGGCCTGGTGCCCGACAAGCATCCGCTGGGCGCCGGCGTGCTCGGCCGAAGCGGGACCCCGGTGGCCAGCTGGCTGATGAACGAGTCCGACCTGCTGATCGTCGTCGGCGCGTCGTTCTCCAATCACACCGGCATCGCGCCGTACAAGCCGATCGTGCAGATCGACGACGAGCCGTCCGCGATCGGCCGGTTCGACGCGGTCACGGCCAGCGTTCTCGGAGATTCGGCCATCGCCGTCCGCGCCCTGATCGACGCAGTCGCCGATGCCTCTCCTGAGGACCAGCGCGCCGACGTGGCTGAGCGATGGGCTATCTGGCGAGCGGAGAAGGCACGCCGAGCCGTCGACGATCGTGGCCGCGGCGTGTCTGCCGCCGCCGTCTTCGCCGCGCTCTCGGAGCACCTTCCCGAAGACTCCGTCGTCGCCGTCGACGTCGGCAACCACGCGTACTCCCTCGGCCGCTATCTCGAGTCGAAGGGCCAGCCCGTGCTGATGTCGGGCTACCTCGGCTCGATCGGCTTCGGCTACCCGGCGGCCCTCGGCGCGCACGCAGCCGCGCCCGACAAGACGATCGTCGCCGTGACAGGTGACGGCGGCTTCGGGCAGTACGCCATGGAGGTAACGACCGCGGTGAAGTACGGCATCCCGATCAAGCACGTTCTCCTGAACAACAACGCTCTCGGCAAGATCAGCAAGGAGCAACTGGCAGCCGACTACCCGGTCTGGCACACCTCGCTGCAGACCCCCGACTGGGCCGCATACGCGGAGCTCTGCGGCGCCGTCGGCATCCGCGTGACACATCGCGACGAGCTTCCGGATGCCATACGCGAGCTCTTCGCCGCCGAGGGCCCGGCCCTGCTCTGCGTCGAGCAGGACGCAGAGCTTCTCTGACCGACCGCCACCAATCAATCCTGACCTGAGGAGACATCGTGACCACCACCGACGCGACCGCCGAGTCGTCCATGCCGGGTCAGCCCGACCTGGATTTCAGCGATCTGACGGCGCTCTTCATCAACTGCACGCTGAAGAAGTCGCCAGAGCCCAGCAACACACAAGGTCTCGTCGACATCAGCGCTCAGATCATGCGCAAGCACGGGATCGTCGTCGACGAGATCCGCGCGATCGATCACGACATCGCGACCGGCGTCTGGCCCGACATGCGCGAGCACGGGTGGGCGACCGACGGCTGGCCGGAGATCTTCGAAAAGGTCAAGACTGCCGACATTCTGGTGCTCGCCGGACCGATCTGGCTCGGCGACAACAGCTCGGTGATGAAGCAGGTGCACGAGCGGCTGTACGGAGGCTCGCATCTCCTGAACGACGCGGGTCAGTACCTCTACTACGGCCGGGTCGGCGGCTGCCTGATCACCGGCAACGAGGACGGCGTGAAGCATTGCGCGCACAACGTGCTCTACACGCTTCAGCACATCGGCTACGCGATCCCGCCGCAGGCCGACGCGGGCTGGATCGGCGAGGCCGGCCCAGGCCCGTCATATCTCGACCCGGGCTCCGGCGGACCTGAGAACGACTTCACGAACCGAAACACGACCTTCATGACCTGGAACCTCATGCACCTGGCTCGAATGCTGAAGAGAGCCGGGGGCTTCCCCGCCTACGGCAACCAGCGCTCCGAGTGGGATGCCGGCTGTCGGTTCGACTTCGAGAACCCCGAGTACCGATAGCGCCGTTCGATGACCGGGATGACGGGGATGACCGGGACGAGATGACTGTGATGACTGGACTGGCGATCGCGACCCGCGAGGACCTATCGCCTCGCACGATGACGCGGGCGATCCGCCATCGCTACCCTCGCCCTGTGTCTGTGCCGATGTCCGACGACGTGCTGGTCGCCGGGCTGCGCGCGCGCGACGAGGACGTGTTCACACACCTGCTGACGAACTGGTCGCGGTCGATGCTCCGCCTGGCCCGATCGTTCGTCTCGACGGAGGCATCCGCTGAGGAGGTCGTGCAGGACACCTGGGTCGCCGTCATCCAGGGCATCGACCGGTTCGAAGGGCGCTCCTCACTGCGGACCTGGGTCTATCGGATCCTCGTCAACACCGCGCGCAAACGGGGCGTCAAGGAGCATCGCAGCGTCCCGTGGTCGAGTCTGTCGCCCATCGACGACGATCGCGGGCCGACTGTCGATCCGGCGGCCTTCCGAGGCGCCGACGACCAGTACCCGGGCGGATGGAAAGCCTTCCCGGGCGAATGGGCGTCCACCGAGTCGTCCGTGCTCGCCAGCGAGGTCCGTACGACCGTCAAGGCGGCTCTCGACTTGCTGCCCGAGCGGCAACGCATCGTCATCACGTTGCGCGACGTGCTCGGCCACACCTCTGACGAAGTGTGCGAAATGCTCGACATCTCGACGGCCAACCAGCGCGTCCTGCTGCATCGGGCCCGAGCCGCGGTACGCGCACGGCTGGCTGACTATCTCGCCGACCCTCCGCCATCCGGTCGCGGCGTGCTCGGGGAGGTCGGTTGAGATGACCACCCTGACCTGCAAAGAGATCGTCGAGCTCGTCACCGCTTACCTCGAGGGAGACCTCGACGACCAGACAACCGAGAGCTTCGAGGAGCACCTCGCCGTCTGTCCCGGCTGCGAGACCTACGTCGAGCAGTTCCGCATCACTATCGCCCGCCTCGGCGAGGTGCCGCTCGAGTCGCTCTCGGACGACGCCCAGACAAATCTCCTCGACACCTTCCGCAACCTGCCGCGGTAGCGCTCGTCGGCACTCTTACTGACGCGTCCCAGCCGGAGGAGGCCCGCGCATGCCGGAAGTCGAGTTCACGAATCTGCTCATCGTCGCCGTCATCGCGCTGATCGCGCCGCTGACACTTGGATTTGCGCCATCCGTCCGGGTTCCCGCGGTGGTGCTCGAGATCCTCGCCGGTGTCGTCGTGGGGCCGCACGGGCTCGGCTGGGTCGAGATCGACCTGCCGATCCAGATCGTGTCGCTGATCGGCTTGGCGTTCCTGCTCTTCCTCGCCGGCCTCGAAGTCGACGTTCACCAGCTGCGCGGACCACTCCTGCGCCTCGCGATCGTCGGGTTCATCGTGACCCTGGTGCTCGGGATGCTTGTCGGGCTCGGTCTCCACGCCGCCGACTGGGTGATGAGCCCGACGCTCATCGCCGTCACCCTCGCGGCGACCTCGCTCGGCCTCGTCGTCCCCGTCCTCAAAGACGCCGGCCAGATCGAGAGCCCGCTCGGACAGTCGACGATCGCGGCCGCGTCGATCGCGGACTTCGGCGCGATCGTGTTGCTGTCGCTGTTCTTCTCCACGTCCGGGGGCAGCACCGGATCGCGTCTCGTGCTGCTGATCGCCTTCGCCGCACTCGTCGCCGTGACCGCTCTCGTCGTGTCGCTCGTCGCCCGCTCGAAGCGGCTCGACATGACCTTGACGCGGCTGCAGGACACGACCGCCGAGATTCGCGTTCGCGCAGCGGTCGTCTTGCTGATCGCCTTCGTCGCCTTAGCGGAGAAGTTCGGCCTCGAGAGCATCCTCGGCGCGTTCATGGCCGGCGCCGTCGTCGGCATTCTCGACCGCGACACCGAGTCGCATCCCAACTTCCACCTCAAGCTCGAGGCGATGGGATACGGCTTCCTGATCCCCGTCTTCTTCGTGGCGAGCGGGATGCGCCTCGACCTCGGCGGCCTCTTCGGCAGTCCGTCCGCGATCGCGCGGGTTCCAGTGTTCGTCCTTGCACTGCTCGTGGTTCGAGGCGTTCCGGCCCTCCTCTTCGCGCGGACCTTCGACCGATCCTCGGTCGCCGCGGCAGCGCTGCTGCAGGCGACGTCGCTGCCGTTCATCGTCACGGCGACGCAAATCGGCGTGCTGGCAGGCCTGATGACGCCGGTGACGGCAGCCGCGCTCATCTGCGCCGGCCTTGTGTCGGTGATCGTCTTCCCGACCGTCGCCCTCTCGCTCCTTCGCTCGCGCGCGATCACCCATTCCACGCGAGCGGTCACGTAGTCCAGCCGAGCGGTCACGTAGTCCGCGCGAGAGGTCACCAAATCCAGCCGAGCGGTCACCCGATGTCGCGGCGCCGGAGTCCAGCGAGGCCGACAGCCGTCAAGACCGCGGCGATCCCCGTCAGCGCAAGCAGCGGCCAAGCACTGAAGGGAGCCGCGGGAAGCTTCGGAATGTGGTCGTACGGCGACAGCTGCGAGACCCAGTCGGGCAGCCCGAGCAGCGGGCCCACAAAGCTGACGACGACGCAGCCGCCCAGCACGGACCAGGCGATCGGGACCGAGATGCGAGGAATGAGGCCGAACAGCACGAGGGTCAGCGCGCCGACCACCCAGACCGCTGGTGTCTGAACAACCGCCGCCCAGGTCAGTCGACCGATGTCGATGGCCTCGCCGCCTTGCAACGCGTACGCAAGCCCGGTGCCGAGTCCGGCGATCGCGGTCAGCGCGACGGCGCCGGCCAGGCCGACGGCGACGTGGCTCGCTGCCCACCGCGTGCGGCTCAGTGCCGTCGCCAGGATCGGTTCCGCCAGTCCGCCGGCTTCGTCGGCCCGCATCCGAAGCACCGCCTGCACCGCGAAGCCGGTGGCGATGAGGGCGAGCACCATGCTGGTGGTCGAGAAGAACGCGTCGACAACGTCTCCACCGCCGCGGATGAACACCTCCTGCAGCTGCGAGCTCGTGTCGATGATGTCCTTGACGCTGTTGCCGATCGAGCCGTACGCGAAGCCGATGGCGAACCCGCCGGCGGCCCAACCGGCGAACGTGCCGCGCTCGACCCGGACAGCCAGGCCCAACGGCGTCGTGAGCAGCCGGGACGCCCGCGGCGGGCCTGGCCGTGGCGCGATCAGCCCGGCCTGATAATCGCGGGCGCCCTGCCGGCGAACCGCCCCGAGCACAAGCACGGAGGCGACGACGAGCAGGATCGCCAGCGGCCACCACCGGTCGCCGGCGAACGGGCGCATCTCCTCTGCCCAGCCGAGCGGCGACACCCAGGTCAGCCACCCGACCGAGTCGTGCTTAACGTCGCCGACCGCCCGCATGACATACGCGATACCGAGCGCCGCGCCGGCGAGCCCGGATGCGGCCCGGCCCGTCGTCGCGAACTGAGCGGTGACGGCGGCGACCGCCCCGAACACCAGTCCGGCTCCCGCGATCGACGTGCCGAGCGCCACCGATCCGCCGACGGGCGCGCCGTAGGCCGTCATCGCTGCCGCCACCGCCACAGCGATCGCGACATTCGCGACGACGACGATTGCCATTGCTGCAGCGAGAGCCGCGTACCGACCGACCGGCTGAGCGAGCAACAGCTCCATCCGCGCGGTCTCTTCGTCTCCCCGTGTGTGACGGACCACGAGCAGCAGGCTCATCAGTGCGGCGGCGAGCATCGCGAACCATCCGACCTGCCACGCGGTGGTGCCGCCGATCGTGTCGAGCCCGCGTGCCTGCCCGCGGATCGCGACAACTGCGGGGTTGTCGGCGACCGTCGCCGCGAGGTGCACGAGGTCTGCGCGGGTCGGATACAGGCGCTTGAGACTCGACGCCGTCAACGCAACCATCGCTGCGATGCTCAGAACCCAGACCGGGATCGCGACCCGATCGCGCCGCGCGGCGAGCCGGAACAGCGTCCCAGTTCCCGTCAGGTCGGTCATGCCGCTATCTCGTCTCCGTAGTGGCGGAGGAAGAGCTCCTCGAGGGTCGGTGGCCGGCTCACCAGACTGCGGATGCCGAGCGGTGCGAGGAAGCGCATCACCTCGTCGAGCTGCGCCGTGTCGACGTCGAACTGGGCTCGCTCGTCGTCGACGTCGACCACGTGCACGCCGGCGATCTGGTCAAGGCCGGCGACCGGACGCGAGGTGGAGACATCGATCGACGTCCGGGTCAGGTGGCGAAGGTCGGCCATCGTCCCCGACTCGACGACCGCTCCCGCGCGGACGATGCTGAGGCGGTCGCACAGCGCCTCGACCTCGGCCAGGATGTGGCTCGAGAGCAGGATCGTGCGCCCTCGGTCGCGCTCGTCCTCCATGCACTTGCGGAACACGGCCTCCATCAGGGGGTCGAGCCCTGACGTCGGCTCGTCGAGCACGAACAGCTCAGCGTCAGATGCGAGCGCGGCGACCAGCGCCACCTTCTGCCGATTGCCCTTGGAGTAGGTGCGGCCCTTCTTCGTCGGGTCGAGCTCGAACCGCTCGATCAGCGCGTCGCGACGGGATCGGTCGAGCCCGCCTCGCAGAGCGCCCAGGATGTCGATCGCCTCGCCGCCGGTCAGGTTGGGCCAGAGGGCGACATCGCCGGGGACGTACGCGAGACGCCGGTGCAGTGCGACGGCGTCGCGCCAGGGATCGCCGCCGAGCACCTCGACCTGTCCTGCGTCGGCCCGCAGAAGGCCGAGAAGGACCCGGATCGTCGTCGACTTCCCGGCGCCGTTCGGTCCGAGGAAGCCGTGGACCTCGCCCAGGGCAACCGTCAGATCGAGGCCGTCGAGCGCCTTGGTCGAGCCGAAGGACTTGGCCAGGCCGGCTGTGTGGATCGCATCGGTCATGGCATCCACGCTACGTACGCGGATCGCTCCAGCGGCAGCGGCCGCACCGGTGCAAAGGTCCGATTCTCCCGTCGCCCTAACAACGCCAAGGCCGGACACTGAGCCTGGTGCACGTAGGCTGTCCGACCATGAGCGAGGCCAACGTTGGCGATCGCGACGCGCATCGCTACGCCGTCGTGGTCGCGGGGGGCTCGGGCACCCGGCTCTGGCCGCTGAGCCGCGAACGGCTGCCCAAGCAGATCCAGACGCTGACCGGCGAGAAGTCCCTCATCGCCGAGACCGTTGAGCGGCTGCGCGGCGTCGTGCCCGTCGAGCAGATCTTCGTGTCGACCACCAGCAACTACGCCGACATGATCAAACAGCAGCTGCCGGCCATCCCGGCGTCGAACTTCATCGTCGAGCCCGAGGCACATGGCACGAGCGCCGCGTTCACGCTGTTCTCCGAGGAGCTGTTTCAGCGCGATCCCGCCGCGGTCGTCTTCAGCCTCGCCTCCGACCACAAGGTCACCGAGGTCGAGCGGTTCCAAAACACGATGCGCGAGTGCTACGAGTACGTCGAGGCCCACCCCGAGCAGATCGCCTTGGTGGGCATCAAGCCGACCCGGCCCGACCCCGAGCTCGGCTATATCAAGGCACGCCGCCGAGTCGTCGACAAGGCTCACTCGGCGCGTGCCGTCGAGAAGTTCATCGAGAAGCCGCGTATCTCGACGGCGGCCGTCTATCTGACGTCGGACGACTACTACTGGAACGCCGCCTACTACTGCTTCACGGCCAAGACGCTGCTCGAGGCGTATGACGACGCCGACCCGAGCCTTGTCGAGGCGGTCCGACGGTACCGGGCGACCGGCGACTCCGCCGACTACCTCGCGGCGCCACGCAAGGTGCACGAGATCGAGTTCATCGACTCCGGCAAGTACCCCCTGGCGGTCATCCCCGCCGAGTTCGCCTGGAGCGACATCGGCAACTGGCACTCGTTGATCGCGCTCCTCGAGCACGAAGACGACACCGAGGCGAACGACCCCAGCCTCTACGTCAACGTGGCGAGCGAGAACTGCCGCGTGCGCGCGACCGGCGACCGTGTCGTGGTCACCGTCGGAGTCGACGGCGCCAGCGTGTTCAGCAACGAGGACGGCCTGATCGTGCGGCTTGGCAAGTCGAGCATCATCATCGCCCCGCGGGTCGCCCTGGTGCTCGACGAGGATCACCACGACCAGCTGCCGGTCGCCCAGCAGCTGCTCCGCGACCGCAACAAGGGCGACTACCTGTGACGGCAGAGGCCGTCGGCGACGCCTTGCTTCGCCGGCTGACAGACTCGGCGACCTCGTCCGGATCGCCCTTTGTCCACGTCATCACCATCGCCACCAAGCCCGACATCATCAAGCAGGCACCGGTCTACCTCGAGCTGCGCCGGCGCGGCGAGCAGGCCGTCCTGTGCCACACGGGGCAGCACCACGACCACCGCTACAGCGGCGGCATGCTCGACGAGTTCGGCATCGAGCCCGACATCCACCTCGGCATCACCGGCTCGCTGGCAGAGAAGACGGCGCAGATCGTCGAGCGGTTCGGCGCGGTGCTTGAGGGCCTGCGCGGCGCGGGGCTCACGCCGATCCCCTATATCCACGGCGACACCGCCACCTCGATGGCCGTGGGAGTCGCGTCGTACGTCAGTCGCGTGGCGTGCGTGCACGTCGAGGCCGGCATTCGGACGCTGACACCGCGGGCCGAGGTCTACGCGCGGTTCCTCGACGACTTCCACGCCGGCCGATTCGACTGGGACGAGTACGCGAAGGCGATGCGCGACCCGGCCACATTCGAGCGCGGCAGCCGCGAGCCGTTCCCCGAGCAGTTCAACACGCGAGTCTCTGATGCGGCGACCGGCTTCCATGCGGCACCGGTCGAGCTCGATCGCGAGTTCCTGATCGCCGAGGGGTTCCCACCCGACACGATCGAGGTCGTCGGCAACTCCGTCGTCGACGCGATGACCTCTGCGCGGGCCGACGCCGAGCGGGCCGAGATCTTCACGCGCTACCCGCAGCTCAAGGGCGGCGGCTTCATCCGGGTCTGCATCCACCGCCGCGAGAACACCGAGGACGAGACGCGCTTCCGCGCGTTGTTCGGCGCGATCGAGTCGCTGCTGCGGCGAGGCCGGAGGGTGCTTCTCATCTCCCTGTTCGGCACTGAGGCGGCCATCGACGCCTTCGGACTGCGCGCACGGCTCGACGAGCTCGTGCGCGACTACCCCGACGACTTCATCTACTCCGACGTGTGGCCGTACTACCGCGACGTCATCGCCGCGATGCTCGAGTGCTCGGCAGTCGCGACCGACTCCGGCAGCATGCAGGAGGAGATGAACGTCCTCGGGATCCCGTGCGTGACGTTGCGATACGGCACCGATCGCGCCGAGACGGTGCTGGCAGGCGCGAACGTGCTGGCGCCGCCGATCGACAGCGAGCTCGTCGCCGACATCATCGAGGGGGCGCTCGCTCACCCCGAGTTGGGCGATGTCGCGGGCCTCTACGGCGAGCGAGTGTCGGAGCGGCTCGTCGACGAGGTCTTGGCGCGACTGGTTCCCGGCGACGGGCTGTTCCGCGACGAGGCCGCGCGGCTCGGGCTCGGCGTCCGCGAGACGTGAGCGCCGGCACGGCGACGTCGGCCCCGGCCGCGGGTCAGCCGGCACAGCCCGACGGCGTTGACCGCACCCGCGGCGACCTTGTATTCGTCGGGTCGCTCGCCGTGCTCGCGGTGCTCCTGCGCTTTCCGAGCCTGCTCTGGCCGCTGATGCCGGACGAGTCCGGCTTCACGCTCGTCGCCCGCAACTGGCACCCCGTGGCCGACAATATGTACGGCACTTACTGGGTCGACCGCCCGCCGATCCTGATCGCCCTGTTCCGGGTGTCGGACTGGCTCGGTGGACCGTACGGCCCGCGGGTCGCCGGCGGCCTCCTTGCCGCCGGCATGGTCGTTGCGGCGTACCGGACCGGGCTGCTGATCGGCGGCCGCACGGTGGCGCGGTGGACCGGCATCGCGTGCCTCGCCTTGATGAGCCAGCCGGACTTCACCATGTGGTCGGCGAAGAGCGAGTCGCTCGGTGTTCCCTTCGCGATGGCGAGCTGCATGCTGACCGTCGAGGCTCTGTACCGACCGGCCGGCCGAGCCCGGTTGCTCGCGGCGTTCGGAGCGGGTGCCGTCGGCGCGATCGCGCTCGGTATGAAGCAGAACCTGTTCGGGCCGGAGATCTTCGGCGTCGTCGCGTTCCTGCTCGCCCTGCGCGGCACTCGTTTCGCGCCGGGCGAAGCGCGTCGGGTGATCGGCGCCGCAGCGACCGGCTTCGGGGCGATCGTCGCGATTGTGCTCGCGTGGGCGGTGGCGAGCGGTGTCCGGCTCAGCACCGTGTGGGAGATGCTGTACGGCTTTCGCGGCGACGCGTTCCAGGTCATCAGGGACGGC
>DATIOH010000044.1:0-10890 GCA_035473375.1 Nocardioidaceae bacterium
CGAGCGGCCAGACCCATTCGCGACCATCGACAGCGGCGGCGCGCGTCGGCAGCAGGAGCGCTAAGGCGACGATGAGCGACGTGGCGTGGCGCCGGACCGGCGTCAACGGCCGAGGAAAAGCAGACATTTGCGCACTGTTCCGCGCCGAGCACGATGGTGACGGCGCATGCGAGGATCTGTGGGTCGCCGATCGGGCGCGGATCGGCTGTGCGCGATGGGCTGCATGCGATGTTGTGCGACTGAATAGGCGTTATGCGCCGAGATGGCGGTCACTGCCGATTTCAGGGCGCCTCGTCGTTTCCACTACACTTCCGGCAGCGGTCCGCACCTGCGGGCCGACTTCGCACGTCCAACTCGCCGCAGCCATGCTGCGGGGGTGTGCCTGGGTCTTTCGCTCGTGACTTCGGTCGCAGCGGAGGCGGTGCACTCGTCGGGCGTCAGGGTCTCGCCAACGCGAGACGACAACCGCAAACCGCGGCGCCGAGCGCGCCGCACACAGACGCCTGGCAACGGGCGTCGAAGGAGGACGCACATGGCCGTCGTGACCATGCGCCAGCTGCTCGAGAGCGGCGTCCACTTCGGGCATCAGACCCGCCGGTGGAACCCGAAGATGAAGCGATTCATCATGACCGAGCGCAATGGCATCTACATCATCGATCTGCAGCAGTCGCTGGCCTACATTGACCGCAGCTACGCCTTCATCAAGTCCGCCGTCGCGAGCGGCGGCAGCGTGCTGTTCGTCGGCACCAAGAAGCAGGCCCAAGAGGCCATCTCCGAGCAGGCCAAGCGCGTCGGCATGCCCTACGTCAACCAGCGCTGGCTCGGCGGCATGCTGACCAACTTCCAGACCGTGCACCAGCGCATCCAGCGGCTGAAGGAGCTCGAAGAGGTCGACTTCGACGACGTCGGCGGCCAGGGGCGCACGAAGAAGGAGCTCCTTCAGATGCGCCGCGAGCACGACAAGCTCGAGCGCACCCTTGGCGGAATCCGCGACATGGGCCGGGTTCCGGCCGCCGTCTGGATCGTCGACACCAACAAGGAGCACCTCGCGGTCGACGAGGCCCGCAAGCTGGGCATCCCGATCATCGCGATCCTCGACAGCAACTGCGACCCCGACGTCGTCGACTACCCGATTCCGGGCAATGACGACGCGATCCGCTCGGTCACCCTGCTCACGCGCGTCATCGCCGACGCTGTCGCCGACGGTCTGATGGCCCGCGCAGGCGTGAAGACCGGCAATGAGGCTGCGGGCGAGGAGCTCGGCGCCGAGGAGCCGCTGGCCGAGTGGGAGCGCGAGTTGCTTGAGCGTCAGGGCGAGGAGGCCGCAGCTGCGGCCGCCGAGGCACCTGCCGCTGAGGCGCCCGTGTCTGAGGCGCCGGCGGCTGAGGCACCGGCGGCTGAGGCGCCAGTTGCGGAGGTGCCCGTTGCCGAGGAGACGGTCGCCGACGAGACACCGGCTGCCGAGGCCCCGGCCGAAGCGGCTCCCGAGGCAGCAGCAGCTCCCGAGGCAGCGGCTCCTGAGGAAGCAGCGGCTCCCGAGGAAGCGTCTGCACCTGAGGCAGTGGTCGAGGCCGAGGCCGAGACCCCGGCTGCCGACGACACCGCCACCTCCTGACCATCGTGCGGCCGGACGGGCGATCCCCGACCGGCCGCGCCACGCGCACGCACACACGCACACAGACGTACGAAGCGAGGAACGCACAGAGATGACCATCACCGCCGCAGAGGTCAAGAAGCTGCGAGACGCCACCGGGGCCGGGATGCTCGACTCCAAGAAGGCGCTCGAAGAGGCTCGGGGCGACTTCGACCGCGCCGTCGAGGTGCTGCGCGTCAAGGGGGCCGCCAAGGCCGCCAAGCGCGGCGCGGAGCGGACGGCATCGGCCGGGCTGGTGGCCAACAGCGGAGGCGCGCTCGTCGAGCTCAACTCCGAGACCGACTTCGTCGCGAAGTCGGAGGGGTTCATCGAGCTCGCCGACGAGATCGCCGCAGCGGCCGACGATGCCAAGGCCGGCGACACCGAGGCGCTCAAGGCCGCGACCACCGCGAAGGGCCGCACCGTCGCTGAGGCGATCGACGACTATGCCCTCGTCATCGGCGAGAAGATCGACCTCGGCCGCGTCGCGTATTTCGACGGCAATGCCGCGGTCTACCTTCACCGGCGAGCGAGCGACCTGCCGCCGGCCGTCGGCGTGCTCGTCGCCTATGAAGGCGCCGACATCGATGCTGCGCGCGGCGCCGCCATGCAGATCGCCGCGATGCGCCCACAGTTCGTCACCCGCGACGACGTGCCTGGCGATGTCGTCGCCAAGGAGCGCGAGATCGCCGAGGCCACCGCTCGCGAAGAGGGCAAGCCCGAGCAGGCGCTTCCGAAGATCGTCGAGGGTCGTCTCAACGGCTTCTTCAAGGACGTCGTGCTGCTCGAGCAGCCGTCCGTCCAAGACCACAAGAAGAACGTCAAGGCGCTTCTCGACGATGCGGGCGTCACCGTGACCGGCTTCGCCCGGTTCGAGGTCGGCCAGTCCTGATCGATCGCGACGGAGGAGACTCACACGTGGACGACGAGGGCGCGCCGAGCCATCGGCGGACCCAGCCGGACGACGGGCCGACTCCGACCTATCGCAGAGTGCTGTTGAAGCTGTCCGGCGAGGTTTTCGGCGGCGGTCACGTCGGCGTCGACCCCGACGTCGTGAGCTGGGTCGCCCGCGAGGTCGCCGAGGTGTCGCGGAGCGGAGTCCAGGTCGCAATCGTTCTCGGCGGCGGCAACTTCTTCCGCGGGGCCGAGCTCCAGCAGCGGGGCATGGACCGTGCCCGCGCCGACTACATGGGCATGCTCGGCATCGTGATGAACTGCCTCGCGCTGCAGGACTTCCTCGAGCAGCGCGGCATCGAGACACGGGTGCAGACCGCGATCACGATGGGCCAAGTCGCAGAGCCGTACATCCC
Organism: Nocardioidaceae bacterium; assembly: GCA_035473375.1. Classification (GTDB taxonomy): domain Bacteria; phylum Actinomycetota; class Actinomycetes; order Propionibacteriales; family Nocardioidaceae; genus DATIOH01. The sequence continues at coordinate 2,944 of DATIOH010000044.1, forward strand.
GAGGCGGGCGATCCGCCACCTCGAGAAGGGCCGCGTCGTCATCTTCGGCGCGGGCGCCGGCCTGCCCTTCTTCTCGACCGACACTGTCGCAGTGCAGCGCGCCCTCGAGACGAAGTGCGAAGTCGTCCTGATGGGCAAGAGCGGGGTCGACGGCGTCTACACGGCCGACCCACGCCTCGTCCCAACGGCGACCAAGCTCGAGACCGTGACGTTCGCCGAGGCGCTCCAGCAGGGCCTGCGGGTGGCCGATGCGACCGCCTTCGCACTGTGCATGGAGAACCACCTGCCGATGATCGTGTTCGGCATGCAAGAAGACGGCGCGATTGCACGCGCCGTCCGAGGTGAGAAGATCGGGACGTATGTCGGCGGCGACTGACCTGCGGTGCCGCCCCCAGACGAGGAGACGGGCGTGATCGAGCCGACCCTGCGCGAAGCCGACCAGAAGATGAACAAAGCGGTCGAGGTCGCCAAAGACGACTTCGCGGCGATCCGCACGGGTCGCGCGCACCCGGCGATGTTCAACAAGCTCACCGCCGACTACTACGGCACCCCGACCCCGATCCAGCAGCTCGCGTCGTTCCACAACCCAGAACCACGCGTCGTCACCATCAACGTCTACGACCGGCAGGCCGTGGGTGCGATCGAGAAGGCGATTCGCGACTCCGACCTCGGGGTCAACCCGACCAACAACGGCGACAGCCTCCGCGTCGTGCTGCCCGAGCTGACGGAGGAGCGTCGCCGCGAGTACATCAAGGTCGCCAAGGCGAAAGCCGAGGACGCCCGCGTCGCGGTCCGCAATGTGCGTCGTCACGCCAAGCAACAGATGGAGCGCGCGCAGAAGGACGGCGACGTCAGCGAGGACGAGGTGACGGGCGCTGAGAAACGCCTCGACGGGCTGACGAAGAAGCACGTCGACGAGATCGACGACTTGCTCAAGCACAAGGAGTCCGAGCTCCTCGAAGTCTGAGCTCGTTCCTGCGATGACCCTGTGATGACCTTGGAGTCCGGGGCGCCGCCCGCCCCCACGAGCCGGGCCGGGCGCGACGTGCCCGTGTCGATCGCGGTGGCGATCGTGTTGATCGCGTTGATCGTGGCCTCGCTCGCCTTCGTCAAAGACCTCTTCCTCATCGTCGTGGTCGCAGCGATCCTGATCGGCCTGTGGGAGCTTGCCCGCGCCTTCTCCACCGCCGACATCCGGGTGCCGCTGATCCCGATCGGCGCGGGAACGATCGCGATGATCGTCGGCGCGTTCTACGGCGGCCCGGACGTCTTGATCGGGTGTCTCGCTGCGTCCCTTCTGATCACCATGCTCTGGCGGATGGGCGGCGGCCAAGACGGCTACGTGCGCGACATCTCGGCGTCTGGCTTCTGCCTGCTGTACCTGCCGTTCCTCGCGTCGTTCGTCTCGCTCCTCCTCGCGGCTGACGACGGAGTCGAGCGTGTCTTGACCTTCATCTTCGTGACGATCGCTTCCGACATCGGCGGCTTCGCCGCCGGGGTTCTCTTCGGACGGCATCCGATGGCGCCGGTGATCAGCCCGAAGAAGACCTGGGAGGGCTTTGCCGGCTCGGCGGTCGGATGCCTCGCAGTCGGGGTTGCCTGCCTGGTGTGGCTGATCGACGACGACTGGTGGATCGGCCTGGTCCTGGGAGCCGTTGCCGTCGTTGCCGCGACCCTCGGCGATCTCGCCGAGTCGATGATCAAGCGCGACTTGGGCATCAAGGACATGAGCAACCTGCTGCCAGGTCACGGCGGCATCATGGACCGGCTCGACTCGCTGCTCGCGACGGTCTCGGTCGCGTACGTCGTCCTGCACTTCCTGGTCTGATCCCGCTGTGGCGAGGGTGTTTTCTCGCTTTTGCTCAGGTCTGGGTGCTCGACGCGCAATCATGGCCCCGCTAGGGTTGATCGAACGATCAGTCAGGAGCCTTTGATGGATGCCGTCAGCGCGGGCACGGACATCGCGACCCCGACTCACACTCCGGTGACGCGAGCGACGCAGAAGCCGCCGACCGCGACCCGGAGCCTGCCCGGCATCGCCTATACCGATCCCGAGCTGTTCCAGCAGGAGCTGGTCGAGGTCTTCGAGCGAGCCTAGATCCTGGCCCGTCACGCCTCAGAGCTGGCCGGGCCTGGCCAGTACGTCACGGTCAATGTCGGCCGCGAGCCCGTCCTCGTCGTCCGCGGTCACGACGGCGAGCTGCGGGCGATGTCGAACGTCTGCCGACACCGGGCGTCGACGATCCTCGAAGGCGTCGGTGAGACCCGCTCGGTGATCCGCTGCCCGTATCACGCCTGGACCTACGAGTTGAACGGCCAGCTCGCGGCGGCGCCGTCGGGCCGCGGCTTCGCCTGCCTCGACCGCGACCTGGTCGCGCTGCCGCAGTTCCGCGTCGGCGTCGCGGGCGGCCTGGTCTTCGTCTGCATCGATCCCGATCAGATGTCGCTCGAAGACATGCTCGGACCCGTCGGCCCCTATCTCGAATGGCTCAACATCGCCGGCCTCAAGGTCGAGCAGAGCCCCGAGGGCACTGCTCGGTGGACCGAGGACTTCGAGGAAAACTGGAAGATCATGGCCGACAACTACTTCGAGGACTATCACGTCCCGGTAGCGCACCCGACGCTCGTCCGCCTGGTCGACGTCAGAGAGACCGTCGGCGACAACAACGACTGGTCGGAGTGGTCTCGCGTGCCGTACCGCGAGCGTCCGTCGCGCGACCCGCGCGAGCGCGAATACCAGAGTCTGATTCGCCGAATGCCCGGCATGCCGGAGGAGTTCGAGCGGTCGATGGGCCATGTCTGCATCTGGCCGACGACGTTTATGGAGATCTACCCGCACCACATCGACACCTGGCAGCTCGAGCCCGTCAACCTGCAGCTGACGAGAGCCACCACGATGACGATGGTGCACCCGGACGAGGCCGAGCAGGACAAGCGGGCCCGCACGCTGATGCGCGAGCTCAACGTCGACATCATGGGCGAGGACGTCGACATCACCACGAGAGTGCAGCGCGGTGTGCAGGCGCCCTCGTATCACTCCGGCATCCTGAACGACGAGCAGGAGTTCTCGGTGATCCGATTCCAGCAGCGGCTCCGTGAGCTGCTGCCGAGGATCGCCGAGCTGGAGGCGACGGCGACCGGGGAGCGCAGCGTTGCCTCACCCTGACACCTGGCTGTTCCTGCCTCCCGAGGTCGAGGCCCTCGTGCCGGCCCTGCTGGCGCGGCTGGCAGCCGACGGCGGCGGCTCGCCGTCCGACGTCGAGCGCGACGAGCGATACCGCATCGAGACGCTGATCCTCGAGGGCGACGCCGAGAGGTGGCGGACGTTCCTGCGCGAGGCGACGGCGATGGTGGCCGAGTACGCCGGCGACGACGCCGAGGCACGCACCGTGCTCGCCTCGATCCTCGACGACCAGTTCCTGCTCGCCCGCGCCGTGATCGATCTCGAGCTGGCAGACATCGACGCCCGCCAGCAGCTCGCCCGCGCGGGAGCCGACCCTCCGCAGTCCAGCCGCGTGTAGGCCTACCGGAAGTCTCGCGAGTTCGGACGGATGGTGATCGGCAGCCGCTCGATGTGATCGGCGAGCAGGTTGACCGCTCCGTCGTTGCGTTCGAGCTTGCCGCGGACGATCAGCGCAGCCGAGCCCTGCGCGATGCGTCGGAAGCGGGTCCAGACGCCCATCGTGACGATGACGTTGATCATGCCCGTCTCGTCCTCGAGGTTGAGGAACGTGACACCGCCGGCAGTCGACGGCCGCTGCCGGTGCGTGACGACGCCTCCTGCGCGGATCCGGGTTCCCGGCTCTACCTGCGCGAGAGAGCCTGCCGGCAAGACCTCCCGGGCAGTCAGGATGTCGCGGACATGTGAGATCGGATGGACGTCGGTCGAGACATGCGTCGCCCAGAGATCGGCCATCGTCTGCTCCCCGTCGCTCAATCCGGGGAGCGTCGGGGGAGTCTGGGCGGTGGTGATGCCCGCCAGCTTGTCTGGCCCGTCGTCGGCGGCCGGACCGGCCGCCCACAGCGCCTGACGGCGCGAGAGCCCGAAGACGTCGAATGCGCCGGCGGTCGCAAGTGCCTCCATCTGCTGCGCGTTCAACCCAGTCCGGCGGACGAGGTCGGTCAGGTCGCGGAACGGCCCGTCCGCATCACGAGTCGCAACGATCGCCTCCGCCATCGACGAGCCGATCGACGTCACCTGCGAGAGTCCGAGCCTGGTCGCAAATGCGCCGTCGCGCCGATGTGCGGCGAAGTCGTAGACGGCTCCCGGAACGAACTCACCGATCGGCGGCTGGTCTGCCTCCGCACACGAGTCGAGGCCGGTCGGAGTCGGGTGGGCGCCTTCGAAGAGCTCGAGGCCAGACTCGGCGCCAGACCAGGCGATGCACGGTCGACGCACTTCGACTCCGTGCCGGCGGGCGTCGGTGACGAGCGTCTGCGGAGAGTAGAAGCCCATCGGCTGTGCCCGCAGGAGAGCGGCGAGGAAGGCCGCGGGGTAGTGCAGCCGCTGCCAGCCGCTGGCGTAGACCAGCAGCGCGAAGCTGATTGCGTGGCTCTCGGCGAAGCCGAAGTTCGCGAAGGCCTCGATCTTTTGGTAGATCTCGTCGGCGAGGTCGCCGGTGATCCCGTTGCTCGCCATCCCCTCGTACAGCGTGTCGCGAAGCGAGCTGATCCGCTCGACCCCGCGCTTCGAGCCCATCGCGCGCCGCAGCAGGTCGGCATCGTCTCCGCTGCACTCGCCGACCGCCATCGCGATCTGCATCAGCTGCTCCTGGAAAAGGGGAACGCCGAGGGTCCGCTCGAGCACTGGCTTGAGCTTGGGATGCAGATAGGTCACCGGCTCGCGGCCGAGCCGACGCCGGATGTACGGGTGGACCGCCCCTCCCTGGATCGGGCCGGGGCGGATGAGGGCGACCTCGATCGCGAGCTCGTAGAACTCCCGCGGACGCAGCCGAGGCAGCGTGCCCATCTGCGCACGACTCTCGACTTGGAACAGCCCGACCGTGTCGGCGAGGCACATCTGGTCGTAGACGCCCTGCTCCTCCTTCGGCATGGTCGCGAGCGTCCACTCCTCGCCGAGATGCTCGCACGCGAGGTCGAACGTGTACTGGAGCGCCGCGAGCATTCCGAGCCCGAGCAGGTCGAACTTGACCAGGCCCATCGACGCGCAGTCGTCCTTGTCCCACTGGAGCACGGTGCGGTTCTCCATCCGCGCCGGCTCGATCGGACAGACCTCTCCGACCGGCCGGTCGGTCAGCACCATGCCGCCGGAGTGGATGCCGAGGTGGCGCGGGAACGACAGCAGCTCCTGCGCGAGGTCACACACCGCGGCCGGAATGTCGTGGTCGTCGCCAGTCGTCGACGTGCTCCACGAGCTGACCTGTTTCGACCAGGCGTCCTGTTGCCCGGTGCTGTGGCCGAGTGCTTTGGCCATGTCGCGAATAGCGTTCTTCGGCCGATAGGTGACGACGTTCGCGACCTGCGCCGCGTTGCGCCGCCCGTATCGCTCGTAGACGTGCTGGATGACCTCCTCGCGGCGGTCAGAGTCGAAGTCGACGTCGATGTCGGGCTCTTCGTTGCGGGTCGACGAGAGGAAACGCTCGAACGGCAGGCGGTACTTGACTGGGTCGACCGCGGTGATGCCGAGCGCGTAGCAGACGACGGAGTTGGCGGCCGACCCACGGCCCTGGCACAAGATGCCGCGCTCGCGTGCGAACGTCACGATCTCGTGGACGATCAGGAAGTACCCCGGAAACTCCTTCGCCTCGATGACGTCGAGCTCGCGCGCGACCCGTCCGGCCACCTCGTCTGAGGCCGCCTTGTCGCCATATCGCTCGATCGTGCCCAGCCTGGCCAGCTCGCGGAGCCATGACATCGGGGTATGCCCGTCGGGCACATCCTGGTGCGGGAGATGCGGCCTCGCCGCGATCAAGGGAAACGCCAGTGCGTCGGCGATCTCGACCGATCGAGCCACCGCTCCTGGGTAGCGAGCGAACCGCATCGCCATCTCTGCTCCCGACCGCAGGTGCGCGTGCGGCGACGCAGGAAGCCAGCCGTCCATGTCATCGAGGCTGCGGCGTGCTCGTACCGCCGACAGTGCCGCCGCGAGCTGATGCCGCTCTGGTGTGGCGTAGTGGACGTTGTTGGTCGCGACGATCGGCAGCCGTACGTCGCGCGCGATCGCCGCAAGCGCATCGTTGACGTCGGTGTCGAGCGGATGCCCGTGGTCGAACAGCTCGACGAAGACCTGGTCGCGGCCGAAACGGCGCACGAGGTGCTCGATCTCACCGCGTGCAGCTGCCTCGCCGTCCGCCGCCAGTGCCTGCCGCACACCTCCCTTGCGGCATCCGGTCAACACGGTGAACATTCCGTCGCCGTTGGCCGCGACCTCGTCGACGTCGTAGACCGGCTTACCCTTCTCTGCGCCGCGCAGTTGCGCTTCGGTGATCGTCTTGGCCAGCCGGTGGTAGCCCTCTTCGCCGTGGGCGAGGACGAGCAGGTGACTGCCCTCCGGGTCGGCGACGCCGTTCTGCGGAGTCGTGAGTTCGAGCGAGAGCTCGGCTCCGAAGACGGTCGGCAGCGCGTTCGCCTCGGCCGCCTCGGCCATCCGGACCACGCCGTAGAAGCCGTCGTGGTCGGTGAGCGCGAGCGCGTACAGGCCGAGTCGGATGGACTCCTCGACGAGCTCCTCCGGGTGGCTGGCGCCGTCGAGGAAGCTGAAGTTGGAGTGGCAGTGCAGCTCGGCATAGGGCACGACATCGATGTCGGGCGGCTTCGGTCGAGACGGCGCCTTGTACGCCTGCCGTTTGCGCGACCAGGCGGGGGAGTCGCCGCCGTCGCCGCGCGCTGGTGCGCCGGGACGATTGCGGTCCGACAGCCGCCGCTCGAGCTCGGACCAGGGGATCGGCGGGTTGTTCCATCCCATCGCTAGCGCCGCTGGCTAGTCATAGGAGGCGACTGTCCACCACTGGTCTCGGTCGGCGACGAGCAGCCACGCCGATCCGTCTGCTCCGACCACCTGGAAACGGGCGAGCTTGCGTGCGGACTCGGCGTCCCACCACCGCTCACTGACCGGCCACGGCCCTGCCCAGACCTCGATCGGCTGGAGCTCGGCGACGGTGCGCGGACGGCCGGTCGGGCTGAACAGGGCAGGCTGCCCGTCGAGCAGGCCTCGGTCGTCGATGGACACGACGCGCCGTTCGTCGCTGACGACGACTGCGGGCAGCGGCTCGGGGAACACGGTGCTCGGGGCGGGCTGGGGGAGCTGCCCAATCCAGGGGGCGTCGTCGCGCCACCGCGGAACCCCACGGTCGCCCCAGGGTACGAGGGTCTGCCGGTCGGCAGGTCCGCGGCCGCCTCCGACGACCGCGGACACGACGGCTCCGTGGCCGAGCATGCTCTGAACGCGTGACAGGGCGCGGTGCACTTGCTCGTCGGGACCATTGCCCCACAGTGCGTCGGCATGGGCGCCGATCGAGTCGACCTCTTCGGGGATGAGGCAGACGCGGACGATGGGAGACGTCAACCCGACCTCGGTGCGGCCGTCCCCTTGGAGCTGCCAGCGGACTCGGTCGACCAGCTCGGGCGCGTCGAACCATCGTGGGTGCAGCCATCGACGCGCTGATCCGGGACCGTCCTCGGCCACCGCCTCGATCCGGACGGTCGTGCACACGAGCCCCTCGTCAGCGAGGGCGGCGACGAACTCATCGGCTGCCTGCCGGACGCAGAACGCGACCTGGTCGACGCGGTCGAGCGGGTCGTCGAAGTCGATCCACCGGACGAGTTCCGGCGGGGGCTGTCGAGCGGCGACCGGCCGAGCATCGCCAGCGCAGGCAAGTCGATGGGCATGCGCTCCGATTGGTCCGAACCGGCTCAGGACGTCGGTCATCCGGAAGTGGGTCGTGCTGGCCGGGTGGATGACCAGCGAGCGGCAATCGCCGACATTGG
>DATIOH010000045.1:0-3603 GCA_035473375.1 Nocardioidaceae bacterium
TCGCCTGAGCGAGTCGGCTAGCACGTCCGCCTATCGCGCTCGGTCCGCTACAACCTCGGAGTCGCGCCTGCTCTCGGCGGGCGGCGGCTCATCACCATGTTCATGCTCCTCATGCAGCACCTCGAGAGCCATCCGCGCGTGCTCCTGCTGCTCGGTGATCACGCGTTCGGAGCGGCCGCGACCGACAAAGCTGACGGTCCAGTGCACGAGCGTGGTGACCTTGCTCTTGAACCCGGTCAGGTACACCAGGTGGACGCACAGCCAGAGAAGCCACCCAACGAAGCCGGAGAACGTGAACCTGCCGATCTCCGCGATCGCGCTGAACCGCGAGATCGTCGCCATGTCGCCCTTGTCGAAGTAATGGAAGGGCTTGCTGAACGCGCGATCCGACTCCTTGCCCTTGAGCCGGTCGTTAATCCGGCCCGCGGCGAACTTCCCGCCCTGGATCGCGACCTGGGCGACGCCGGGCAGTGCGAGCGCTGCCAGGTCGCCGACGACGAAGACCTCGGGATGTCCGGGGAGGGTGAGGTCGGGGTTCACGGCCACCCGGCCGGCCCGGTCGACGTCGGCGCCGGCCTTCTCGCCCAGCTGCCGCCCGAGCGGACTGGCCTGGACGCCGGCCGCCCAGACCTTGCAGGTCGACTCGACTCGTTCTTCAGAACCGTCCTCGTGGCGCACCGTGATGCCGGTGGCGTCCATGTCGGTGACCATCGCACCGGTGCGTATCTCGACGCCGATCTTCGCCAGGCGCGCGGCCGCCTTGACGGCTGTCTTCTCACGGAACGTCGCCAAGATCCTGGGTGCACCGTCGAGCAGGAGGATTCGCGTCTTCGTGGTGTCGATCTTGCGGAAGTCTCTCCGCAGCGTGCGGTGGGCGAGCTCGGCGATCTGTCCGGCCATCTCGACTCCGGTCGGGCCGGCTCCGACCACAACGAAGGTCATCAGCCGCTGGATCTCCGCCGGGTCGTCAGACAGCTCCGCCATCTCGAAGGCGCCGAAGATCCGCGCCCGCAGCTCGAGGGCGTCGTCGATGCTCTTCATGCCCGGAGCGAATGTCGCGAACCGGTCGTTGCCGAAGTACGACTGACCCGACCCCGCAGCGACGATCAGGCTGTCGTAAGGCGTGTGCATGACTCGCCCCGCGACGCGCGAGGTGACGACTCGGTTGTCGAGGTCGATGTCGGTGACGTCGCCGAGCAAGACGCTCGTGTTCTTCTGCCGCGCGAGAACCTCGCGCGTCGCCGGCGCGACCTCGCCCGACGACAGCACCCCGGTCGCAACTTGGTACAGGAGCGGCTGGAACAGGTGATACGAGGTTCTGGCGATGACGGTCACGTCAGCGTCCGCACGCTTCAGCTTCTTGGCGGCGAACAGGCCCCCGAAGCCCGAGCCGATGATCACCACCCGGTGCCGAGCGGTGGACTGTGTCTGCGTCATCTGCCTCTCCTCGCGATCATGGGCGGCCTAGCGTCCGGGTGCAGGCTCGCCCTCTAGAGAGAACACTTTTCCTGGGTTGAGAATGCCCTGAGGATCGAGCGCGCGCTTGATCGCCCGATGGACGTCGATCGACAAGGCTCCGAGCTCTGACTCGAGCAGCGGCATCTTCAGCACCCCGACGCCGTGCTCGCCGGTGATCGTGCCGCCCAACTCGAGACTGATCTCCATGATCTCCTCGAATGCGCGCTTCGCCTTCGCCGCCTCGGCAGGTTCCTGCCCGTCGAAGACGACATTCGGGTGGAAGTTGCCGTCGCCGGCGTGGCCGACCATCCCGATCATCAGTCCGCAGTCGGCTGCCACCTGTTCGACCCGCTCGACGAGCTCGGCGAGCCGCGTGCGCGGCACGCAGACGTCGTCGATCAAGATCGTGCCGTATCGCTCCATCGCGACGAGCACATGCCGCCGGGCCGCCAGCAAGAGCTCGCCCTCGGCAGGGTCTTCGGCGACGACGACCTCGATCGCCCCGGCGTCGCGCAGCACGTCGGCCATCCGGGCGACGTCGGCCTTCGCCCGGTCGCCACCAGCGTCGGACTGCGCCAGGACGAGCGCATCTGTCTCGGGCGGCATCCCCATGTTGAACGTGTCGTTGACCGCGCCGACGCTGACTCGGTCCATGAACTCGAGCAGCGATGGGCCGATCCCGGACGTCACCACGCGGGTGACGCCGTCGGCAGCGCGGCGGGCCGAGTCGAAGACGGCCGCAACGGTCAGCGGCTGCTCGGCTTCGGGCCGCAGCATCAGCGTGATCTCGGTGACGACCCCGAGGGTGCCCTCACTGCCGACGAAGAGCTTGGTGAGGTCGTAGCCGGCGACGCCCTTGACCGTGCGGCGTCCGGTCCGCAGCACCTCGCCGCTCGCGAGCACGACCTCGAGTCCGAGGACGTAGTCGGTCGTGACGCCGTACTTGACGCAGCACAGACCGCCGGAGTTCGTCGAGATGTTGCCGCCGATGGAGCAGAACTCCCAGCTCGAGGGATCTGGCGGGTAGTACAGCCCCTCCTCGGCGACTCGCCGCGATAGATCGGCGTTGAAGACGCCCGGCTGGGTGACGACCAGACGGTTCGCCGCGTCGATCTCGAGGATCTCATTCATCTTCTCGAGGTTGAGCAGGATGCAGCCGTCGACCGCATTCGCACCGCCGGCCAACCCGCTGCGCGCCCCCTGGGGCACGACTGGCACGCGGTAACGAGACGCGACTCGCATGACGTGCTGGACGTCAGCGGTGCTGCGCGCGTGTACTAGGGCCGTCGCCTTGCCCGGCGGGCAGAACATCGCGCGGTCGACGCTGTACGTGGCAACGATGTCGTCGTCGACGACGACGGCGCCCGTGGCGAGCCCATCGACCAGCGCCGCCACAACCTCGCCGTGGGTGTCGCTCATCCCACCACCGTAGTCGCGATGCGACCAGGGGGTCAGAGGCCGTTCGCGGCTGTACGGGCAGGCTTCGAACCGGTGTAGAGCCAGGCATGGAGAAGCCCGCCGACGTTCTCGCCGCTGACTCGCTCGGCGAGACGCTCGAGCTCGCGAGTCGAGCCGACGCCGTCGCCGTCGCCGCGGTGCGTCCAGCGCCGTGCGATATCGAAGAAGTCGTGGCTGCCGACGCGGTTTCGGATCGCCTGGACGGTCATCGCCCCACGGACGTAGACCGCGTCGTCGAAGAGCCGGCGCGCCCCCGGGTCGCCGATGTGCAGGTCCCAGAACGGGCTCGACGGCTCGAACGCCCGGTAGAACCGGTGCAGTCGGTGGTCAGGCTGCTCGTCACCCGTGTGGGCGTCCCAGAGCCACTCGCTGTACATCGCGAAGCCCTCGTTCAGCCAGATGTCGCGCCACCGCCGAAGACTCACCCGATCGCCGAACCACTGATGCGCAAGCTCATGCACGACGAGGGACCGCGCCGCCCCCGACCGGAACATGTCGCGGCCGTAGACCGGACGAGTCTGGTTCTCGAGCGCGTAGCCGAGGTCGACATTCGGCACCACTCCCCCGACGTTCTTGTACGGGTACGGCCCCCAGATCCCCGACAGCCACCGCACGATCTTCGGCGTCTGGCGCACCGAGACGCGAGCAGGCTTGGCCTGTGGGCCGAGGCCGCGCTCGAATGCGTAG
>DATIOH010000046.1:0-9927 GCA_035473375.1 Nocardioidaceae bacterium
CCACAACACCATGCCGATCCACCCGATGCTCCCATTGATCATGTTCGCCATCCTCTTCGGTCTCTCGATGGACTACGAGGTGTTCCTGCTGTCGCGGATCCGCGAGGAGTACGCACGGACCAGCGACAACGTCGAGTCAGTCGCCCGCGGCCTCGCGGCCACCGGCCGAGTCATCACCTCGGCGGCACTGATCATGGTCGCCGTGTTTCTCAGCTTCGTCGCCAGCCCGATCCCGTCGCTGAAGATGCTCGGGCTCGGACTCGCCACCGCGATCCTGATTGACGCCACCGTCATCCGGATGGTCGTCGTCCCCGGGACGATGGCCCTGCTCGGCAAGGCCAACTGGTGGCTCCCGGCGTGGCTCGACCGGATCCTTCCGACCCTCATCGTGGAGACCCCTGACGCCGAGGACCGGATCGACGACGAGGACGCCGTGCCGGCCGCTGTCCTGGTGAGTCAGTCCTGAACGATGTGAGCGCACGACTGCGGAGGTCCCGGGTAGCCCCGGGGCCTTCGCCGTCTCTGTCATGAGGTCATTGGATGGTGACAATGCCGTCGGCGACCGGCGCGGTGACCTCGCCCGGGAACTCGACGGTCACCGTCAGCGTCCAGTCGCCGGCGAGCGTGAACCGGAACGGACCCGCCCAGCCACGTGGTGTCTTGTGCAAGATGACGTCGAAGGGACCGATGTCGCGCTCGGGATAGCTCGCCCGAAGCGACACCGACTTCTCCTGCTCGCCGGTGACGGTGACCAGGATGCGGCTGCCCGATGTCGATGTGCCGGTGACCGCGACCTCTGCGTTGCGGCCCTCCTGGAGGGGGATGTCGACCGTCTCGATGTCGTTGTCTCCACCCCGGACGGTCGTCGGCGGGGCGGTGAACGTCAGAACGGAGGTGATCGCCAGGATCGCGATCGTGCCGACCGCCTCGACCCGGACTGGCTTCCACGGTGCTTCGCCGAGCCCGACGGTGCGGCGTGAGAAGGAGGCGACGGCGAGGACGGCGGCGACCAGGATGATCTTGCTGCTGAGGATCACGCCGTACTGGGTATCCCACAGCTGCGACCACGCATCGAGTCGGAACACCGCGTTGACAGTGCCCGTCGTGACGACCACGAGCACCGATCCCAACGCCAGCCGCGAGAACCGCTGGAAGGCCACGACCCCCGGTCGGGGCCCGGAGCCGAACGAGAGCGCGGCCAGGACCGCGAGACCGCCGACCCAGATACCCGCTGCGAGCACGTGCAGGGTGTCGACCACGCGGTCGATGAGATTGCCGGACGCTGCCGCGTGACCCGTGCCCGAGAAGGTGATGGCTGCGGCGAGCAGCGCGACTCCGGCAGCCCAGCGGTTGAACGAGTTCTCGAGGGCGTTCCAGTCCCAGAGCAGCGCCGCCAGCGCCAGGAAGAGGAGCGCGCGGAGCTCGATCCAGGGCCCGAAGTCGCTGTGCGCAACCTGCGACAGCAGGTCCGGATCGAAGAGCCGAAAGTAGGAGACTCCCGCCTCGTAAGGTCCCTGCAACAGCAAGAGCAGCGCGGTCGACCCGACAGCCGCGACCAGGCCGGACCGAAGCAGGACGTCCATCCGTCGCTCTCGGCGGCCCTCCGGCCAGCACAGGGAGGCGAGCGCGACCGCGCCGGCGATCAGGGCAAAGGCGAGATAGCCGGCCCAGCGGGCGATCGACATCTCCCACGGCGCCCCGCTGGCGGTGGTCGTCTGGTTGACGACGGGCGTCGCGTTGGCGCCGACGCCGAATGAGAAGGCACCCGACACGGGATGGGAGTCGGCGGAGATCATCCGCCAGCTCACGAGGTACGCACCGTCGGGAAGGTCGGCGGGCATCGGCCAGGTGACGATGTTTCCGGCCGACCGAGCCTCCGGTGTCGCGACCTGCTCGCCCGTGGCGCTGTTGATCAGGCGCAGGCCGTCGTTGACGATCCCGACGGACTCCGAGAACGTGAGGGTGATCTGAGCCGGCGCGCTCGCGAGCCGCTCGCCGTTTCGCGGGTTGGTTCGCAGCAGTTCGGCATGCGCTGCCGCGGGGCCGGCAAGGAGGATCTGGCCGACCAAGAACAGTGCGGCGACGACCACCGCGCCCAGGACGGCCCGCCGCGTCGCGAGCCCGGCCTGTCGCTCAGCGCTCATCCGCCGCTCATGGCCGGCCGCGCTTCAAGACGATCCCGAGCGCGCCGAGCGACACGAGCAGGGCGGCGATCGAGAGGGCGATCGCGAGCGTGTCGCCTGAGTCGTCGCCCGACTCTTCGTCCGCGTGGTTGCCGGCTTGCCCGCCGGCTTGGTCGTCAGCGTGGTGGTCCCCACTGCCGCCGTCGGCGGGGGCGGTCAGCTCAAGCGTGGGCGCCGGGTGCTCCGGCTCGGCGCCGCCGATGGCCGACTCGTTCCACGTGACGACATCGCCGTTGGAGTAGGTCTGCACTGCCTTGAAGACGAGGTCGCCCGATGTCGGCAGCACACCCAGGCTCACCGGGAAGTCTTGGAACTCGCCCGGCGCGATGCCCGGCCCGGTCGCCTGCCAGGTGACCTGCGAGACCACCTCCGAGATCTGCGCGCCCTCGAGCTCGATTGGCTCCGAGAGCGTCCGCTGCTTCGTGGTCACCCGCCACCCCGGCAGCGGGGTCGTCTCGACCGACGCCAGCGGCGGGTCGGTCGGCAGCACCACGACGAGATTCACCGTCGACGCGTCTGTCTCTTCGTTCGGCACGCTGAACGCAACTTCGGCGAAGTCACCGCCCGGCACCGACGCCGGCTTTACCTCGACATGCGCGGACGCCACGGCCGGCAACAGGAGCACCCCGGTCGCTGCGGCCACGACGCCCAGCATGAAGGGCATCGTCGGCCTGGCCCGGCCAGCGCCCGTCGCGACCATGGATCCTCAACCTCGCTTCACGATCGTCTCCCTACTCACCACTATCGTGCCTTTTTGGCCCGGTTCGGGCTGACCGCGGCACGCGCGCTGCGCGGATTTTCTGTATCAAATCGGTGCCGCGACCAGTCGGCGGCGGCTCGGCGCCGAGCCGCCCATCGTCACGTGCTGTGTTCGGACGAGTACGTTTGCGAAGTTTGACCCGCACACGCCCTGTCGCGTCCCTACTGTGTCGGCAGGGATTTGGCTCCCGGCCCAACGGATGTGCCGGGACCTCGGGACGAAAGTCGGGGATCAATGCGTCGTCTGCTGTTGCCGCTACTCGTACTTGCGATTTCCGTCATTGGACTCGCGGTGCCGCAACAGGCCGCTGTGGCCGCCACCAACAACGTCGTCGCCGACTGGGAGCTGAACGAGGGTACGACCGCGACCACGGCCGTCGACTCGAGCGGCAACGGCATCGACGGTGCGATCGACCCGACCGCCGCGTCCCACGGACTGCACACGGGCGTCATGGAGGGCGGCAACACCTTCTATCGGTGGGACAACCGGTGCCCCGCCTGCGAGCCCGCCGAGGTGCAGCGCGTCGTCACCATCCCCGACGACGACCGGCTCGACATCACCGACGCCAGCATGACGTGGTCGCTCGAGTTCCGATTCCGGACCGGCCGACCCTTCGGCAACTTCATGCAGAAGGGGCAGTCCGCGTCGCGTGGCGGCCAGATCAAGGTCCAGGCGCCGAACGGCATTGTTCAATGCCTCTTCAAGGGCGAGGACGGAACTCGTGTCGGCACCGGCTCGCCAGATCCGCTCAACGACAACCAGTGGCACACCGTCGAGTGCATTCGCACCGAGACGCAGGTCAAGGAGTTCGTCGACGGCGTTCGGGTGGCGGTCAAGAACGGCGCCACCGGCATCATCAACAACAAGAAGCCGTTCACCATCGGCGGCAAGACCGAGTGCGACCAGATCACGATCACCTGCGACTACTTCGTCGGCGACATCGACTACGTCAAGGTCAGCAACGACGCCGGCACGACGGGCAACGTCCCGCCGGTCGCGATGTTCGCCCCGACCTGCCCCGACCTCACGTGCTCGTTCAACTCTGCGGGCACGACGGACCCCGACGGCTCGATCAGCAGCTACGACTGGGATTTCGGCGACGGCAGCCTCCACTCGTCGGCGACGAACCCAATGCACACCTACACCGACCCCGGCACCTACAGCGTCACGCTGACCGTCACCGACAACCTCGGCTCGACTGACAAGGCGGTCCACGCCGTCACGGTCTCCAACGGAGCGCCGCCGAGCAAGCCCCGCAACCCGCTCGCCACCGCGGGCGACCGGTCGGCGACCGTCGAATGGAGCACGCCGAGCAGCCCTGGCGCGCAACCGATCACCGGCTACGTCGCCACCTCGAACCCCGGCGGCAAGACGTGCACGGCAATCGCGTCCGGACGGTCCTGCGTGGTCAACGGTCTCACCAACGGGACGGCCTACACGTTCACGATCATCGCGAGCAGCGACGCCGGCGACAGCCCCTCGTCGAACCCGACGTCCGCAGTGACGCCCGCCGGCGCCCCGCTGGCGCCGCCAACCGCGCACGCGAAGGCTGGGAACCATCGAGCGACCGTGTCGTGGTCGGCCGCCAACCCGAACGGCTCGGCCATCACCGGCTATGTCGTCAAGACACTGCCGGGCGGCCACAAGACGACCGTCGGCGCAGGCGCGACGAGCGTCGTGATCAAGGGCCTCAAGAACGGCACGGCCTATCACTTCACCGTCGCCGCGAGGAATGCGGTGGGCACCGGAGCTGCGAAGCAGACCAACACCGTTCACCCGGCCGGCTATCCGCTCAAGGTCGGCAAGGTGCACGCGACTGGTGGGCACCACTCGGCGACGGTGACATGGGCACCAGCGAACGGCAACGGTGCCAAGGTGCTCAACTACCGGATCGTGAGCTCGAACGGTCGGAGCCTGGTGGTCAAGGGCTCCGCACACCGCGTCGAGTTCAAGAACCTCAAGGCCGGCTCGAAGGTCAGGTTCCGCGTCCTGGCGATCAACCGGCTCGGCGCCGGTCCATGGTCGAACTGGACACCGCGCGTCACCATCAAGTAGGCCTCTGACCGGGAAGCTCAGACCTCGATCTGCGAGCCGACGGTCAGTGTCTGGTCGCGGGGAAGGTGGAACGCGTCGACCGGATCGGTCGCGACTCGGGCCGTCGCAACGAAGAGATGCTTGCGCCACCTGGCCATGCCCCTGCGGTCGCTGACGGTCAGCTCGATGGTCGAGAGAAAGTACGTCGTCTCGTTCGCGTCGACCGACAGCTCGTCGGTCTCGCGGACGGCCCGGCGCAGCACCTCGGGCACGTGGGTTCCCTGCATGTAGCCGAACCGAGCGGACGCATGCACAATGCCGTCGTCCTCGTAGCCGAGGTCGTCGACGGCGATGTGCTCGTCCGCCGACACGTACGGCACCGGCATGATCTCGATCGACAGGACGAGCACGTTCTCGTGCAACACGTGGTTGCGCTCGACATTGGCGCGCATCGCGAGGGGCGTCGTCGACGCGGAGCGGTTCAGGAACACGGCCGTGCCCGGGGCGCGGTAGACCGACGGTGTGTCGGACGACAGGTCCTCGTGCAGCCGCTCGACATAGGCCCGCAACGAGCCTTCCTTCCGCTCGCGGCGGCGCGACACGAGCTCGCGACCGCGCTGCCAGGTGGTCAGCACGGTGAACAGCGACAGACCGATCAGCAGCGGCAACCAGGCCCCGTGGGTGATCTTGGTCAGGTTGGCAGCGAGGAAGAGCAACTCAATGCCGAGGAATGGGAGGCCGCCCAAGAGGACGCGCCACAGCGGCTGGCCCCAGCGATAGTGTGCCAGCACGAGGAAGAGAATCGTCGTGGTCGCGATGGTGACAGTGACCGTCATGCCGTACGCGGCGGCCAGAGCCGCCGACGACCGAAACGTGACCACCAGGGTCAGAACCGAGAACATCAGCACCCAGTTGATCAGCGGTACGTAGACCTGCCCGATCGTCTTCGCCGATGTATGCAGGATGCGCAGTCGCGGCAGGTAGCCGAGCTGGATCGCCTGATGCGTGATCGAGAACGCGCCCGACAGGACCGCCTGCGACGCGATAACGGTCGCCATGGTCGCGAGCACGACCATCGGCACGCGCCCCCACTCGGGAACGAGGAGGAAGAACGGGCCGCGCAGCGCGTCCTTCGGCTCGTCGAGGATGAGTGCGCCCTGGCCCAGGTAGCTGAGGATGCACGCCGGAAACACGATCAACAGCCAGGCCCGCCGGATCGGCCCGCGCCCGAAGTGGCCGAGGTCCGCGTACAGCGCCTCGGCTCCAGTGATGGCGAGCACCACGGCCGAGAGCGAGAAGAAGGCAGTTCCGAAGTCGCCGAAGAGGAAGTCGAGCGCGTAGCTGGGCGACAGGGCCTGGAGCACGTGGGGGTCGCGAGCCACGCCCCCGATCCCGCACGCGCCGATGGCGGCGAACCACACGAGCATGACCGGTCCGAACAGTCGGCCGACGACAGCGCTGCCCAGGCGCTGGCTCGCAAACAGTCCGGCGATGATCACTATCGAGATCGGCACGACGAACTGGTCCAGCGACGGATCGACGATCTTGATGCCCTCGACCGCCGACAGCACCGAGATGGCCGGCGTGATGACGCTGTCGCCGAAGAACAGTGCTGCGCCGAAGATCCCCAGCGAGGCCAACACGACGGCGAGACGGCGCTGTCCGGGGATTCCCTCCTGTCGAATCAGAGTGATCAGCGCCATGATCCCGCCCTCGCCGTCGTTGTCGGCACGGAGCACGAACGCGACGTACTTGATCGTGACGATGAGGGTGACCGACCAGAAGATGAGCGACACGACGCCGTAGATGTGCGCCTGCGACACCGGCACCGGATGCGGGTCGGACGGGTTGAACACCGTCTGCACGGTGTAGATCGGGCTGGTGCCGATGTCGCCGAAGACGACGCCGAGCGCGCCTAGGGTCAGGGCGGCCTTCGCTCCGGTGCCGTGCGGAGCCTCCCTCGCGGCTTCAATCACAGCGATGACAATTCACCATCTGGTCGGGATCCCGCCAGGCGGGCTCCGGCGTTGCCTGGACTCGGCCGCGCGGCCGATACTGAGGCGCGTGCGCGACTGCTGCTATCCCAACGGTGCGATGACCGGATGAACCCCGACCTGCGCGCCCTGTTCGATGCCGGACCGGGCTTCCTCAACACCGCCACCGTGGGCATTCCACCCTCCGTAGCGGTCGACTCGATGGCGGCCGCCATGGACGACTGGCGCCGCGGAGTGGTGCGTCCGACGGACTTCGACCCGCTCGTCGACCGAGGTCGCGCGGCGTGGGCGCGCATGATCGGAGTCGATGTCTCGACGGTCGCAGCCGGGCTCGCCGTCTCACCGTTCGTGGGACTGATCGCCGGCTCCCTCTCGGACGGAGCCCGCGTGCTGACTGCCGACGGCGACTTCACCTCCGTGCTGTTCCCGATGCTCGCGCAGACAAGCCGGAACGTCACCGTCGACAGCGTTCCGCTGGAGGAGTTGGCGGACGCAGACGGCCCTGTGGACTTGATCGCGGTCAGCGTGGTGCAGTCGGCCGACGGCCGAGTCGCCGACCTCGATCAGCTGCTCGCGGCGAAGTCCGCGACCGGGGCAAGGCTGCTGGTCGACGTCACGCAGGCAAGCGGGTGGCTGCCGCTCAGCTGCCGCGAGGTCGACTTCGTCGTCTGCGCGGCGTACAAATGGCTGCTCTGCCCGCGCGGCGTCGCGTTTCTCGCCGCCCGACCGGAGCACTGGGACTCGCTTCGGCCGGACGACGCCGGGTGGTACGCCGGCGACGATCCGTGGACCTCGATCTACGGCGCCCCGCTGCGCCTCGCGCCGGACGCCCGCCGGTTCAACGTGTCTCCGGCGTGGCTGTGTTGGAGCGCCGCAGCCCCGACGCTCGAGCTGCTGGCCAGCCTCGATCCCGGCGAGGTCCACGCGCACGACGTCGGCCTGGCCGACTTGTTCCTCGCCGAGCTGGGGCGACCGAGTCAGGGTTCCGCGATCGTCACCGTCGACTCCCCAGACGCGGCCGAGCGACTCGCCGCGGCGGGAATCCAGACCGCCGTCCGCGCGGGGCGCGTGCGTGCGTCATTCCACCTCTACAACACTGCCGACGACGCCCGTGCCGCGGCGGCAGCCCTGCGCTAACTCCTGGGCTGACCGCTACAACGTCCGCTCGATGAGCGCCGCGACGCGGTCGTGCAGCGGCTCCTCGTCGAGACCCATTCGCTGCGCGAGCTCAGCGTCGGTCAGTCCGTCGGCGACATGGCCGAGCAACTCCCGGTCCTCGTGGCTCAACGGCGGACGCAGGTCGTCGAGCCTGCGGAGATACGCCGCCCGAACGCGTTCGGCCACCGCAGCGTCGATGAGCGAGGCGTCCGACCCGATCGCACGGATGGTCCCGAGCAAGTCGGCGCTGCGCGCGAACTTCGTCGAGAACCCCGCGGCGCCAGCGAGGACGGCGGCCAGCGTGGCCTCGTCGTCGGTCGCGGCCGTCAGCAGCAGCCCCCGAACGCGAGGATCTGCGGAGCGAACCTTTCGGCAGACCGAGACGCCGGTGCCGTCCTGCAGGTGCAGGTCGAGCACCATCACGTCGACGTCGAGCGCGAGGATCTGCCGCGCTGCCGGGCGGGCGTCGCTCGACTCGCCCACGACCATCACGTCGCGAGCGGCCGACAGCAGATCTCGGACGCCGCGGCGGACGAGGTCGTGGTCGTCGAGCAGGAAGACCCGGAGAACGCGTCCGGAGGGGGCAGACACAGCTCCGTTTCTACGCCGTGGGCGGGCTGCGCACCAGCGAATCGGCGAACGCTCCACGACCGTGTCGCGGAGGCGCGCCCGGTACTAGGCCGCTGCTGCGCTGTCGGCTGGGTCGTCCTCAGGGTGCAGCAGCGCCCAGATTGCCTCCCCCATCTCGCGGTCGGCGTCGGGCGACGCCAGCCAGCTCGCGACCGGCACGCCGTCGGGCCGGACGAGCACGGCACCGCTCGATCCGAGGCCCAGTGAGCGCGCCGCGACCGGGTCGAGCTCGACGACGGTGACCGGCGGACGAGACCCCACTCCTGCGGCTGCCATCGCCCACCGCACGTCGCCGGCCGGAACGAAGAGCGTCAGCCCGTCGCCGACCAGGTCGACCGTCGACTGATCCTCGGTCACCCACAGGTGCCGGATCCGGCCGCCGAGATCGACCGGCAGCTCAGTGTCGGCCCCGCGGCGGGATCCGAACTCGTCGAGCGATCGCTCGACGTTGTGCGCGACAAGCGGCCGACGCTCGGCCTCGTACGCCGACAACAACGACGGCGGCGCCCACCTGCGGAGGACCCAGCTGAGCCGCCACCCGATGTCTGCGCCGTCGGCGACGGCGATGTTGAGGCCGGTGCCTCCCCTCGGCGTCACGCGATGTGCCGCGTCGCCGACGAGGAACACCCGCCCGCACGAGAACCGATCGGCGAGCTGCGCACCCGAGGTGAAGTGACCGACGCGCTCAACTCGCACATCGAGGTCGGCCACTCCGGCCGCCCTGCGGATGTGCTCGCGAAGCGACTCGTCGGTCGGGTTGTCGGGAATGCTCCCGTCGTCGAGCCGCGGCGCGAACAGCCAGCGGTCGTCTTGCCCTGCCGGGAGCAGCACGCCTTGCGCACCCGACTCGGTCAGGATGTAAAGGAGATGGCGGTGCGCACCGAGAACGTCCCAGAGCGGCGCGCGGAACTCGATGGAGTGGCTCTCGAACACGTTGTCCGGCCCGGCCATCTCGATGCCGATGGCAGAGCGCACCGCGCTCCGGGAGCCGTCGGCCCCGACGACGTAGTCGGCCGCAACGCTTCGCACGACACCTGCATCGTCGCGAACCGTCACCGTGACGAGGTCGTCGTCTTGCTCGACGGCCACGACCTCGGCGCCCCGCGCGATCGTCACCGACCGAAGGCCCTCGACGTAGTCGAGCAGCACTGCCTCTAGATGGTCCTGC
>DATIOH010000047.1:0-33801 GCA_035473375.1 Nocardioidaceae bacterium
CGTCCAGGCGCTGCGGCAGAGTCCCGTGGTGCTCCTGATCGACGAGATCGACCGCGCCGACGACGAGTTCGAAGCCTTCCTTCTCGAGGTCTTGTCGACCAATCAGGTCTCGATCCCCGAGTACGGCACCGTGACGGCCGCGGTCCCGCCGGTGGTGGTATTGACGTCCAATCGCACCCGCGAGGTCCACGACGCGCTGAAACGCCGATGCCTCTACCACTGGGTCGACCACCCCGGACTCGAGCGCGAGGTCGAGATCGTTCGCCGACGGCTGCCGGGCGTCTCGCCGACGCTCGCGGAACAGGTCGCATTCGCCACCAGCAGGCTGCGTCAGCGCGACGATCTGCTCAAGCCGCCCGGAGTCGCCGAGACGCTTGACTGGGCGCAGGCGCTGCAGACGCTCGGCGCTGCCGAGCTCGACCTGGAGACGGCGGCGACGACGCTCGGCGCCGTACTCAAGTACCGCGAGGACGCCGAACGGGTGCGTTCGTCGCTCGACAAGATTCTGGCGTCGTGACCGTCACCGCGCTTCCGGTTCGCCGCCCGCATGAGCCGGACGAGGTGCTCGCGGCGTTCGCCGCAGCGGTGCGGGCGTCCGGAGTGCCCGTGACGATGGACCGCACTCAGGCGTTCTTGCGCGCGTGTGCGCTGCTCGGCGCCGGCGACCGGTCCGCCGTCTACTGGGCCGGTCGGGCGACGCTCTGCGCCAGCGCAGACGAGCTGGGACGCTATGACTCGGTGTTCGACGCGTGGTTCAGCGGTCAGACGCCCAGGCCTGGGAGCCTGCCCCCGTCGGCGCACGTCAGCCATCAGGCTCCGCTCGACGACGGATCCGGAGGCCCAGGCGACGACGAGGCCCCCGAGGTGCTCATCCGTGCCGCTGCAAGCAGCACGGAGGTCCTCCGGCATCGCGATGTCGCCGAGTTGAGCCGCGCCGACCGCGCGCGGCTCGCGCGGCTCTTCGCGACCCTGCGGCCGCAGGCGCCCGAGCGGGTGTCGGCTCGCCGGCGACCGTCGCCCCGCGGAGCCGTCGATGCGCGGCGCACGCTGAGGCGGCAGCTGCGAAATGGCGGCGAGCCGTCGACGCTCGAGTTCCGCGCTCGCACGACGTGCACCCGGCGCGTGGTGGTGCTCGTCGACGTGTCCGGATCGATGGGACCGTACGCCGACAGTCTGCTGCGATGGGCGCACACCCTCACCTCGGTCAACCGCGCGCGCACCGAGGTCTTCACGATCGGCACGCGGCTGACCCGCGTCACCCGCGCGATGCGCGTCCGCGACGGCGACGCCGCGGTGGCGGCCGCTGGCGATGCGGTGCCGGACTGGTCGGGGGGCACTCGGCTCGGCGAGGTCATGCAGGCGTTCCTCGATCGCTGGGGGCAGCGGGGAGTGGCCCGCGGCGCGGTCGTGGTGATCATGAGCGACGGCTGGGAGCGTGGCGACAGCGCGATGCTGAGCGAGCAGATGCGCAGGCTGCACCGCCTCGCCCATCGGGTCGTCTGGGTCAACCCGCATCAAGGCAAGGACGGCTATCTGCCGGTGCAGGGCGGGATCGTCGCCGCGATGCCGTACATCGACGACTTCGTCGCCGGCCACAGCATGGCGACCTTCGAGCAGGCGTTGGAGGTGGTCGCGCGTGCGTGACGTGATGTCGCAGCTGCTGCCGTGGTGGGAGGCCGGCGAGTCCGTCGGTGTTGGTACGGTCATCGCCACCTTCCAGTCCGCGCCGCGCGCGCCGGGCGCGTCCATGCTCGTCGGCCCCGGTGGCGAGGCGGTCGGATCGGTGTCGGGCGGCTGTGTCGAGGGCGCCGTCTATGAGCTTGCAGAGCAGGTGCTCGGCGACCGGCGGCCGGTCCTGCAGCGATACGGCGTGAGCGACGAGGATGCGTTCGCCGTCGGGCTTACGTGCGGCGGGATCCTCGACGTGTTCGTCGAGGTCGTCGACCGTGACTCGTTTCCCGAGCTCGGCGAGGTCGCCGCCGCTATCGAGGCCGGCGAGCCGATCGCGGTCGCGACCCTCGTCGAGCACGACGACGCGGCGCGCATCGGCCGGCGAATGGTCGTCCGCCCCGACGGACACGAGCGCGGAGTCTCGGGCTCCCTGGGGTCGTCTCGGGCCGACGACGCGGTCGCGGCGGACGCGCGGGGTCTGCTCGAGTCCGGCCGCAACGAGACGCTGCACTACGGCCCGGACGGTCAGCGTCGCGGTGAGGGGATGTCGGTCTTCGTGGCGTCGTACGCGCCGAAGCCGCGGATGCTGGTGTTCGGCGCCATCGACTTCGCGGCTGCGGTCGCGAAGGTCGGGTCGTTCCTCGGCTATTACGTCACGGTCTGCGATGCCCGCCCGGTGTTCGCGACCGCGACCCGGTTCCCCGAGGCGGACGAGGTGGTCGTGCGCTGGCCGCACAAGTACCTCGCCGAGGAGGCCGAGGCGGGCCGCATCGACGGCCGCACCGTGTTGTGCGTGCTAACCCACGACCCCAAGTTCGACGTGCCGCTGCTCGAGGTCGCGCTGCGGCTGCCCGACCTGGCCTACGTCGGCGCCATGGGCTCGCGACGGACGCATGACGACCGCGTCAAGCGGCTGCAGGAGGCGGGCCTGAACGACGCCGAGCTCGCCCGGCTGTCGAGCCCGATCGGCCTCGACCTCGGCGCCCGGACGCCTGAGGAGACGGCGGTGAGCATCGCCGCCGAGATCATCGCGCTGCGGTGGGGCGGTGGCGGAACACGTTTGATCGAGCAAGACGGCCCGATCCACCACGCGCGCCCCTAGGGGTCGCATCGGCGTCGCGCGGCGTCAGCAGGAACGCGCCGAGATACAGCGCCGCGCAGACAACGAGCAGCGCGCGATAGCCGGTGGCGAGCGCGAGGTATTCGAGGCACCCGCCGACCATCGCGCCGAGCAGGTTCGCGGCGAAGGCAGTGGTCGGGTGCGTGGTCGTCGCGAACCGCTTCGCGAAGATCACGTTCGCAGCCATGATCGGCACAAACGCGAGCGAGACAGCGACGAGGAGCCGTGGCGCGAACGCCAGCGACAGCACCCACGACGTCGGTACGGCCCAGGCCAACGCGAGCCCGCCCCAGAGCACGGCGTACATCGTCCGGAGTGGCGGCGTCGGAAAACGCCGAGTGATCTCGACAGCCGCGAGCACCGCGAGCAGGACGCCGCCGAACACGATCGCGTTGACCAGCCACGTTGTGCCGAAGTAGAGCGCGAACCCGGTGACGTTCTTGGTCTCGAGCAGGAGGAAGGCCGCGCCGAGACAGAACAGGTCGCCGTACCTGCCCATCGTGCGGACCTGCCGCACGCCGCCGACCACGACGACGCACACAGCGCTTGCGGCCAAGATCAGGGCGAGCGCGATGACGTACAGCCACGGGATGCCGTACAGACCTGAGTCGTCGAGCACGTAGAGGAACGGATGGTCGTCCGTCGACGGCGCCGGCGCCTCGCCGCTCGGCACCCAGACCGAGTCGCATTGTTGGTCTGCCTCGGTCAGCCCGACCACGAAGACAGCCAGGGCACTGGCGGCGGGGTCGGACTGAATGCACGGGGCGTGGCCGAAAGCCTGATCGATGGTGTTGCCCAGCCGGTCGACGAGCCAGGTCTCGCGGTAGTAGTTGTACATCGAGAATGCGCCGCCCGGCGCGAGGTGGTCGCGGGCTGCTTCCATCGCCTGCTCGGTGAAGAGGTAGCTCTCGAGTCGGAGCGCGCTGGCGCCCGAGACGAGTGTCAACGAGTCCGGCAGGGCAAACAGGATGAGGTCGTATTTCTTGTCGGTGTTCTCGAGGAACGCGCGACCGTCGTTGACGTGGGTAGTGACACGAGGATCCTGGTACGGCTGGTTGGGATGGTGCGTCTTGCCGAAGTCGAGCAGGGCCGGGTCGATCTCGACCGCATCGACATGCGATACGCCGTGCAGCAACGCGATGGCGACGTCGGTACCGGTGCCCGCGCCGACGATCAAGACATTGCGCGGCTGCTCGACGATCCGCTTGTACGGCTCGTCGTAGAACGGGTTCTGGGAGAGCCGGGCCTGAGCGTCCTCGGCCGCCTGGTGCGGGATGCCGTTGACGTAGACCTGCCACTGCGTGCCGCCGGCGCCGTCATCGGTTGGGAACGTCGTGACCTCGTAGTACGGCGACCAGAAGACGCCGTCGTCGTGGACCAGCGGATAGAGGAACATCGCGACGGTCGCGATGACGAGAGTGACGGTCACCGAGGCGGCTGCGGCCCCGAGCAGGACGGCGAAGAGCAGCGCGACGACCGTGAACCACACGAGCGGCGGCATGCCGGTGAACGAGCAGAGCGTAAAAACCACCACGCCGGCGAACGAACCCAGCAGATCGAGGCGGTAGGCGTCGAGGCGGGGAAGGTGCGTGAAGCAGTCGGCGACGAGCTCGCCCGGACCGGCCATGATCGCCGCGACCGAGAGGAACACGATCGGCAGCGTTGCCCAGATCGGCGGGCCCGACGTCGCGAGGCTGGTGAAGAAGATGACCGAGCTGCTGGATCGGTCGACGGTGACGGGGTAGGCCGACACGAAGCCGACGAGGGCGAGCAGTGCGACGGGGGAGTACAGGGGCGGACGACGACCGGGACGCGCGGCCCGGAGGAAGCCGAGGCCGATCCCGAGGAAGGAGCCGAGCAGGACGAAGTTGCTGAAATAGCTCAGGTGGACGATCTCCGCTCCGGTCCACCGAATCAGCGACAGCTCGAGGAAGAGCATCAGGAAGCTGGCCAGGAAGAGCCGGAGTCGCACGCTCACGCAAAGCCTTCCTGTGGGAGAGGTCGACACAGCCGTCGGGCGCCGAGGCGGGCTCATTCTCACATGCGCGAACAGATCAGGTGAGAGCAATCGACCAAGCCCTCGATCCGCATCTGCGGAGCAATCAGGAGCCGTCCGTCCGCTGATGAGGAAGGCCTCCGACGAGTTCTCTGAGAATGACCGCTGGCCCTTGTCCGCGCCCGCATCCGCGCGGTTGGGTTGGCGAGAAACGGTCAGCAAAGTCAGGAACCACGTCGTGTGCTGACGCGCGCTGCCTCGCTCGGCCCAATCCTCGGCCCCGCCTCGCGTCCGTTGCCCGCGCACGATCCCCGGCGAGAGGAACTGCGATGGCTCGGATCAATGTCACGGTTGACGGCGTCGGATACTCCGACGATGTCGAGCCGCGAACGCTGCTGGTGCAGTACCTGCGCGACACGGTGGGCAAGACGGGCACCGTCGTCGGTTGCGACACCAGTAACTGCGGCGCATGCACGGTCCACCTCGACGGGCGCAGCGTGAAGTCGTGCTCAGTGCTCGCGGTGCAGGCCGACGGGCACGAGGTGACGACGATCGAAGGCCTCGCCGACGGCGACACGCTGCATCCGATGCAGCAGGCGTATCACGACAACCATGCCCTGCAGTGCGGCTACTGCACGCCCGGGATGATCATGCAGAGCATCGACCTCCTCAATGACAACCCCTCTCCCAGCGAACAGGAAGTTCGCGATGGGCTCGAGGGCAATCTCTGCCGGTGCACCGGCTACCAGAACATCGTCAAAGCCGTTCTCGCGGCGGCACAGGGAGGCGCATCGTGACCGTCACCGAAGAGCGCCCGACCGTCGAGATCGGCGCGCCCCGCAAGCGAAAGGAAGACGCCCGCCTGCTCACCGGGCGAACTCGCTGGACCGACAACATCACGCTGCAGGGCATGCTTCACATCGCGATGGTCCGCAGCCCGGTCGCTCACGGCACCATCACGTCGATCTCGACGGATGCGGCCAAAGCGGCGCCGGGCGTCGTCGCAGTCTTGACCGCAGCGGACCTCGGCGACGCGCAGGGCGGTCTCCCGAACGCCTGGCAGGTCGCGCCCGACCAGAAGGCGCCAAATCATCCGTCCATGGCGATCGACCATGTCGCGTTCGCCGGCGAGGTCGTCGCCATGGTGGTGGCTCGCAGCTCGGCCGAGGCTCGCGACGGCGCCGAGCTGGTCGACGTCGACTACGACTACCTTCCACCGGCACTCGACCTCCGAGACTGCGCTGCGGACAAGGTGCTCGCCCACCCCGACCTCGGCACGAACGTGTCGGCCCACTACGAGTGGCACTCTGCAGACCACGGCACGGGCGGCGACGTCGAGGCCGCTATCGCCGAAGCCCGTGCAAACGGGATCGTGATTGAGCGCGAGTACCGCCAGCAGCGACTCATCCCGGCGTTCATGGAGCCGCGTTCGATCGTCGCCGACCCGACCGGCGAGCAATGGACCATCTGGACCTCGACTCAGGTTCCGCACTTCGTGCGCATCTTCATGGCCCTGGTGACCGGAATCCCCGAGAGCAAGCTTCGGGTGATCGCGCCGGACGTCGGCGGCGGATTCGGCGGCAAGCTGCAGTTCACGCCCGAGGAAGTGCTGACGGTGCTAGCCGCGAAACACACCGGCAAGCCGTGCAAGTACACCGAGAGCCGCAGCGAGTCCCTGATGGCGGCGCACCACGGCCGCGACCAGTGGCAGAAGCTGACGCTCGCCGCCAACTCCGACGGCATCGTCACCGGCCTCAAGGTCGAGTTGCTTGCCGACATGGGTGCGTACCTCGGCCTGGTCTCGTCCGCGATTCCCCTGCTGGGCGCGTACATGTTCAACGCGATTTACAAGTTCGGGTCGTACAAGTTCGCCTGCACGAATGTGTTCACGAACAAAGCGTGGACGGACGCATACCGCGGCGCGGGCCGCCCGGAGGCAACCTTCGCGATCGAGCGGCTGATGGACGAGCTGGCCGCCGAGGTCGGCGTCGATCCGATGGAGATCCGCCAGAAGAACTGGATCACGCACGACGAGTTCCCGTTCAGGACCGTCGCCGGCCTCGACTACGACACCGGCAACTACGAGGCCGCAACCGACAAGGCCAAGCAGGCATTCGGCTACGACGAGCTGCGCACCGAGCAGAAGCGGCGACGCGACGCAGGCGACCCGGTGCAGCTCGGCATCGGCATCTCCACATACACGGAGATGTGCGGACTTGCCCCATCGCGCTGGCTCGGCTCGCAGGGCTACATCGCGGGCGGCTGGGAGCACGCGTCGATCCGGATGCTCCCGACCGGCAAGGTCGAGGTGGTGACGGGCACGAGTCCGCACGGCCAGGGCCACGAGACTGCCTGGAGCCAGATCGTCGCCGATCGACTTGGTGTCGCGTTCGAGGACGTCGAGGTGCTGCACGGCGACACCCAAGTCGCTGCGCGCGGTCTCGACACGTACGGCTCGCGCTCGCTGTCCGTGGGCGCCATGGCGGTCGTCGCCGCGGCCGACAAGGTCATCGAGAAGGCGAAGCCGAGCGCCGCGCATCTGCTCGAGGCCGACGTCGGCGACATCGAGTGGAGCGGCAGCCAGCTGCGCGTCAAGGGCACCGAGGAGGGCAAGAGCCTCGGCGAGATCGCATTCGCGGTGCTCCAGAGCCACAACATGCCCGACGGCGTCGAGCACAGCATTGACGCCGACGCGACGTTCGACGCCGACACGTTCTCGTTCCCGCACGGCACGCATCTGTGCGCTGTCGAGGTCGACACCGAGACCGGAAACGTCGCCATTCGCAAGTACGTCTCCGTCGACGACATCGGCAAGGTGGTCAATCCACTCATCGTCGACGGACAGGTGCACGGAGGCATCGCACAGGGCGTCGCGCAGGCGCTCTTCGAAGAGGGGGTCTACGACGACTCTGGAACGCTGGTGACCGGCTCGTTCGTCGACTACCTCGTTCCGAGCGCCGCCGACCTGCCGACGTTCGACATCGATCGCACTGAGACGCCGGCGACGACGAACGCGCTGGGCGTCAAGGGTGTCGGCGAGGCCGGCACGATCGCCTCGACCCCGGCCGTCGTCAACGCGATTGTCGACGCCGTCCGACACCTCGGCATCAACGACATCGCGATGCCGTGTTCGCCGCAACGTGTCTGGTCCGCCATTCAGTCAGCAGGAGGTGCGTCGTGATCCCGGCCAAGTTCGACTACGTCGCGCCCGAGTCCGTCGCCGACGCGATTGCCGCGCTCCGATCGGACTCCGCCGAGATCAAGGTGCTGGGCGGAGGTCAGAGCCTGCTTCCCGTGCTGCGAATGCGGCTAGCTGCCCCGACGCTGCTGGTCGACCTCGGGCGGATCGCCGAGCTCAGCGGCGTCAGCGACGACGGCGACGCGATTGTGATCGGCGCGATGACGACGCACGCCGAGGTCGCCGCGAACGCGTTGATCGCCGAGCACGCGTCAGTGCTGTCGAAGACCGCGCTGACAGTGGCCGACCCGCAGGTGCGCCATCGCGGCACGCTCGGCGGGTCGCTCGTCCACGCCGACCCGGCCGGCGACCTGCCGGCGCCGATCCTCGCCCTCGACGCCGAACTCGTCGTCGCCGGTGCGGGTGGCGAGAGGACGGTGTCAGCGGCGGATTTCTTCGTCGATCTGTTCACCACAGCGGTCGGCGAGGACGAGATCTTGACGAGGATCCGGGTACCGAAGCACACCGGCTGGGGATCGCACTACGAGAAGTTCAACCGGGTCGCGCAGGCATGGTCGATCGTGGGCGTCGCCGCCAACGTCCGAACCGACGGGGGCACGATCGCCGAGGCCAAGATCGCGCTGACCAACATGGGCTCGACCGCGATGCGTGCGTCAGCCGTCGAGGCGGCGTTGGTCGGGCAGCCAGCCACTGACGACGCCGTGCGCGCAGCGGCTGCGTCGGCCGCGGACGGCACCAGCCCGCCGAGCGACGCTGACGGCGACGCCGACTATCGTCGGCACCTGGCAACGGTGCTGACCCGAAGGGCGGTTCTCGCCGCAGCCGGCTGACCGCACCGCAGACGAGCGAGCGGCCCTCCCTGGTGAGGGGCTGTACCTGACGAGGGGCTGTACCTGACGTGGAGTTGACCCATCAGTTCACCGTGCCGGCGTCCATCGACGACGCGTGGGCGGCGTTCAACGACCTCGAGCGAGTCGCGCCTTGCTTTCCGGGAGCGTCGCTGACGTCGTTCGACGGCGAGTCGTTCGAGGGCCTGGTCAAGGTCAAGCTCGGACCGATCTCGCTGCAGTACACGGGCACCGGTCGCTTCGCTGAGCGCGACGAGGCGGCCCATCGGGCGGTCGTCGCGGCGAAGGGCAAGGACAAGCGTGGCAACGGCACGGCAGCGGCGACTGTGACGGCAACCTTGACCAGCGCCGGCGACATGTCCACCGACGTGACGGTGACGACCGACCTCAACATCACCGGCAAACCCGCGCAATTCGGCCGCGGCGTCATGCAGGACGTCAGCGACCGGTTGCTCGCGCAGTTCGCATCGTGTCTGGAGACGAAGCTCGGCGAAAGCTCGACTGCCGAACCTGCGGTGGCCGAGGCGGCATCTGAGACTGTGTCCGAGTCGCCGACCGCACCGGTGTCGGCGCAGGTGCCGCGGGCCGCATCCGAGCCGGTCGCCGAGCTCGACGTCGGCGCCGCGGTCTTCCCCGTGCTGTTGAAGCGGTACGCGCCGCCGATCATCGGCGCGATCGTCGGGCTCTGGCTGCTCCGGAAGATCCTTCGCCGGCGCCGTTAGCGGCGGCGTGCTACTCGCGCGGAGCGGCCATCAGGCCGCCGAGGGGTGCGATGACGACACCGGACTCTGAGCACACCCAGTGCGGATCGGGCCCGAGCTCGGGCTCGATCGACAGGCTGTGCTCGATCGGGTCGGGGCAGTCGGCGCAGACGGGCCATCGCCGGGCCTCGTCGAACAGCGCATCTTGCACGTCTTGCGCGACAAGTCCGTCGATGTACGACGCGCCCGCCTGCCACTGCGAGAGCCACCATCGCCGCTGCGCGACGCAGTCTTCGACGACCGACACGGTGTGAGGGTCGACCAACCCCTGTGCTGAGAGGTCGCGAAGCACGAGCGCTCGTGCAGTCAACAGCGGGTCTGCCGACGTCATGCTGTCCATCCTGGCACCCTGGTTAAAACGATCGCGGCAGGTGAGCGCGGGAAGTGCGGTCGAGAGACACGAGGAGCGAGGTGGTCGTGATGGCGGGCGGACAGCGGCTGATCGAGGTCGTAGCACTGCACCCGGCCGACGCCGAGAACGCTCAGGAGGGTGGCGCCGACCGGCTTCAGGTGTGCGCCTGGATCGATGACGAGCCGCGGTCCGTCGAGCCGGCAGCACTCAGCGCGATCACCCGCGCGGTCGACCTCCCGGTTCGAGTGACGCTCCGGCTGTCCGGCGGGTTCACGACCCAAGGTGGCGAGTTCGCGCGTCTGGTCGGGCTTGCTGGCAACTATCTCGGACTCGGCGCCGAGGGCGTGTCGTTCGGATTTCTCACGCGCGGACTCGATGTCGACGGCGATGTGTGCCGCGCGCTCGCGGCGGAGCTCGACGGCGTCTCGTGGACGTTCGACCGCGCCTTCGACCACGCGCTCGACATCCGGCAGGCCTGGCGGCAGGCCGGGGACCTTCCGGGGCTCGACGGCGTCCACACGGCGGGCGCGCTGCTCGGCATGGACACCGGCTTCGACGACCTGCTCGCACTCTGCGCGGAGCAGCCTGACTTCGCCGCAGCGGTGATTGCCGCTGGTGGCGTGCGGCCCGAGCAGGTGCCGTGGCTGGTTCGCGCCGGCGTGACTCGCGTGCATCTGGGAGCGTCCGTTCGCGCCGGAGCGTCCTGGACGAAGGCGCACGTCGAGCCCGGTTTCGTCCGCTCGTGGCGGCTGTTGCTCGATGACGCCATCGCGGGGCCGGCCGCGAGCCGCGACGTAGCCGGCTGACAGGACGACTGGGTGGCCGTCTTCATCGACCCGCCGGCGTGGCCGGCACACGGTCGTCTCTGGGCGCATCTGATCAGCGACACGTCGATCGCCGAGCTGCACGACTTCGCCGCGTCGAACGGCGTCCCGCGCAGGGGTTTCGAGCGCGATCACTACGACGTGCCGGCCGAGATGCACGAGGCGCTCATCGCGGCCGGAGCGACGCCGGTCTCGGCGCGAGTGATCGTGCAAACGCTTCGGGCGTCGGGTCTGCGACGGCGGAAGGCGACGGTGATGGCGCGCAGGTCGCCCGGCCGCGAGCTGCTGCGTCCGCGCCGCCTCGCCCCGGGCGACACAGTGGCGGTGACGGCGACGGCCGGCGTGGTGTTGGAGGAGCGACTCGACGCCGGGCTGGCCCGACTGGAGGGATGGGGGTTGACGGCGAGCCCGTCGGCCCACGTCTTCGACCGCGCATCCACGCTCGACTACCTGGCCGGCTCCGACGCCGACCGCGCTGCCGATTTCGCAGCGGCCTGGCACGATCCCGCCGTCCGGGGCATCGTCGTCGCGCGCGGCGGCTACGGCACTCAGCGGATGGTCGATCTGCTCGACTGGCGCCGGCTCGCCGAGGGAACGCCGAAGGTCGTCGTCGGCTTCTCCGACGTCACGGCCTTGCATCAGGCGCTCGCGTCGAGGCTTGGCATCGTGTCGGTGCACAGCCACGTCGCGACATCCCTCGGCGCAGCCGAGGAGGCGAGCGCCGAGGGCCTGCGAGGGCTGCTGATGGAACCTGACGACGTCGACGATCTGTTCAAGGGGCTGTCGCCGGAGACGTGGGTCGGCGGCATCGCGGCCGGCGTGCTCGTCGGGGGCAACGTGATGGTGCTGGGCGCCGACGTCGGGACGCCGACCTCGCGTCCGGCCCGAGGCGGCATCGTGGTGCTCGAGGACGTCAACGAGGAGCCGTACCGGATCGACCGGCACCTGACCCACTTGATCCGGTCGGGCTGGTTTGACGGGGTGCGCGGCGTCGTCTGCGGCGCGTTCACCGACTGCGGACCGCCGGACGTGGTTGACGCGGTCTTGTCGGCGCGGCTGCGGCCGCTCGGTGTCCCGGTGGTCGCCGGCGTCGACCTGGGGCACACATCGACGACGATCAGCGTGCCGCTCGGGGTGCGCGCGACGCTCGACGCCGACGCTGGTGCCTTGCTACTCGCGGAGCCGCCGCTCGCCTGACCACGCGGCCACGTGCTACCCGGTCAGGTCGGCGATCTCTGCTTCGACGTTGCGTCGTGCTGTGGCCTCCCAGCGGTCGTGGGCGCGCTCGGTCGCGAACAACCGGGGGAGGTCGAGCAGTTGCCGCAGGATCGCTGCGCGCCCGGCGCGGAAGTCCGGCTCGGGAACATAGGCGTACTCCGCGCGCACGGCGGCTGCGTACGCGGCGTACTCGGCTGCTGGCGAGGCGAGGATCGCGAGGTCGGCGTCGCAGAGCACGGCGCCGTCGCGGTCGTCGGCATCCGCTGCGTGGCTCGCGGTGAGCCGGACCAAGCGGGCGACCTCGGCGATCCGAGCCGGGGCAACGGCTGCCGCGGCGAGCTCGGTCTCGGCGAGTTCCGCCGACCGCTCCTCGTTGTCGCCGGCGCGGACGTCGTACACCGCGTCGTGGAACCACGCGGCGAGCTGCACGGCGTCGGCATCGACCGCCTCGTCGGAGAGTTCGTCGACGGCGACGAGCACGGCCGCGAGGTGGTGGATGTCGTGGTAGCGGCGGTGCGGCTCCGAGTAACGCTCGATGAGCTGGCGTCCCAACTCGAGATGATCGGGCATCAGGCGAGCCCAGCGGGCGGGCAGCTGTCTGACCCGTCGGTCGCCGAGAGGAGATTCATCGGGCATGACAATCATCCTCCCGTGCCGCTCTACAGTTGACGCCATGACCGAGACGCCGGGCACCGAGACGCCCAACTATGCGCCGAATTGGTATCCCGACCCGTGGGGGCGACACGAACACCGCTACTACGACGGTACGAACTGGACTGCGCACGTCTCGAGCCACGGCCGCCCGTCGGTCGACCCGCCTGGCGGCACTGCCAACTTGCCCACGGTGAACCGCTCGCCGGAGAAGATTCAGGGCGACATGGCAAGCGCCGGCGTCGCGGCGGGTGCGGCCGGAGGCGGGTCGCTCTTCACCGAGTCGGTGCTCGTGGTGAGCCAGAAGGCGAAGATCATCGAGGTCAACCAGGAGTTCGCGATCTTCGACTCGAATGCCCGGCAGATCGGCGCGGTGCGCCAGGTCGGTCAGAGCGCCGCCAAGAAGGTCTTGCGATTCGTCGCCGACGTCGACCAGTTCCTGACGCACAAACTGCAGGTCGTCGACGCCGACGGCAGCGTCGTCTTGTCGCTGACGCGCCCGGCCAAGTTCATGAAGTCGCGGATCATCGTGCAGGGCGGCAACGGCCAGGAGATCGGCCAGATCGTGCAGCAGAACGTCATGGGCAAGATCCGGTTCTCGCTCGAGGTCGGCGGCCAGCAGGTCGGCTCGCTCAACGGCGAGAACTGGCGCGCGTGGAACTTCAACATCAAGGACCAGTCGGACCGCGAGGTCGCCCGCATCACGAAGACGTGGGAGGGCCTCGCGAAAACCATGTTCACGACGGCCGACAACTACGTCGTCCAGATCCACGAGCAGGTCCCGCAGCCTCTCCACAGCCTGGTCGTCGCATCAGCCCTCGGCATCGACACTGCCCTCAAGCAGGACTCCCGCGGCCTCAGCTAACGCCGAAACGCCAGCGGTGGTTGCGCGAAACGCCAGCGGTGGTTGCGCGAAACGCCAACGGTGGTCGCCCTCCTCAACCACGAGTGGCGTTTCGAGCAACCACGAGTGGCGTTTCGACGATTGGGGGGAGGGGTTTTCTCTAGGTGGTGAGCTGGGAGGGGAGGGGGCGAGAGTGGACGACGACGAGGGTTGTCACAGCCCTGGTCAGGCAGACGTAGAGACGGCGCAGTCCGGTGACCTCGTCGGGCTCGGCGGCCGCGATCGCCACCGGCTCGACGAGGACGACGTGGTCGAACTCGAGGCCCTTTGCGAGAGTGGCCGGCACGACGTCGACGTGCGCCTCCATGTCGTCCTCGGCTCCCACGACCGAGTGCGCGATACCGGCGGCGTCGAGCGCGGCCGACATCGCGTCGGCGTCGTCGTCGGCGACGATCACGCCGATCGAGCCCTCGCGGCCCATCGCCGACTCGACGGAGCTCGCTGCGGCGGCGAGCACCTCGTCGGCCAGCTCGAACGATAAGTCTCCGGCTGATCGACGAACCGACGTCGGCGGCGCCAGCGTCGGCGCGATGGTGGGCAGCAAGCGCGCCGCGTAGGCGATCACGTCTGCCGGAACGCGGAAGCCCAGCGTCAGCTCCTCGACATGCGCTTCGGGCTGACCGAGGTGTCCGAGGGCGATCGCCCAGTCGCCGACCGACCACGGCGTCGTGGCCTGGGCGAGATCGCCGAGAATGGTCGCCGAGCCAGTAGAGCATCGGCGCCCGACGCTGCGCAGCATCATCGCGGACAAATCCTGGGCCTCGTCGAGCACGACATGTCCGAGGCTCGGCGTTCGCTCGAGCAGGTCGCGAGCCTCGTCGACGAGCACCGCATCGTGCAGCGTCCATGGTGCCGACGCAGGGCCCTTCGGCGCCCGGGTCCAGGCAATCGCCGCCTGCTCATCGGCGGTCAGCACGCCGTCCGCCGACTGCGCCAAGAACTCGCGATCGCCCAGCAGCCGCATCAGCAGCCGTACCGGGTCGACCGTGGGCCACAACGCGTCGACTTGCTGCTTGACCGGACGGCTGCGGGCGACCGCGTCCTGCACGCGGTCGTCGGGCGACTCGCCGGCCAGCTCCATCTTGACGAGCACGGTGTGGGCGAGCCGCTGAGCGAGCATTCCGCGCCCCGTCAGGTAGCGGACGCCGCGCCCGCGCAGCTCGGTCACCAGCGCATCCGCCTCGTACGCCGGGACGCGCCAACGACGCGCGCCTCGCGGCACGACCAGGCCCTCGGAGGCAGGCTGGATGTGCGACCACACGGCCCGCGAGAGAACCTCGGCCATCCGGGCATCGCCTTTGACCCGCGCCGCTGCGGGCGAGTCGACAGCCTTGATGCGCAAGATCCCGACCAGATCGTCGACGGTGGTCTGGCGCGCGTCGATCTCGCCCAGGGCCGGCAGCACATCGCCGATATAGCGAAGGAATGCGTCGTTCGGCCCGACGACCAGCACGCCCTGCCGGTTGAGCTGTTCGCGATGCGAGTAGAGCAGGTACGCCGCCCGATGCAGCCCGACGGCGGTCTTGCCGGTGCCCGGCGCGCCCTGCACGCAGACGCTCGTGGCCAGGTCGGCGCGCACGATGTCGTCCTGCTCGGGCTGGATGGTGGCCACGATGTCGCGCATCGGGCCACTGCGCGGCCGCTCGATCTCGGCCTCGAGCAGATCGCTGTGCGGGGCATCTTCAGGCTCTGCCCGCACGACGACGTCGAATCCACCGTCGGCGAGCGCTTCGTCCTCGTACGCGGTGAGCGCGCCGTGCTGGAAGCCGAACCGCCGACGCAGGCGCACGCCGAGCGGCTCGGTTCGGCTGGCGCGGTAGAACGGCCGCGAGATCGGCGCGCGCCAGTCGACGACAAGAGGGTCGCCGGCCTCGTCGGTGACGTGGCGCCGTCCGATATAGAACTGCTCGGCGTTGGCGTAGTCGAGCCGGCCGAAGAACAACGGCACCTCGGGGTCGTCCTCGAGCGCCTTCATCCGCTTCCAGAGCGTGAACTTGAGGTACTCGCCCGAGAACCGGTCGCCAGCGAGCGCGCTCATCGCGGCCGTGCGCTCGCGCATCCGATGCAGCGCTGCCCGCGACTCCTCGAGGTGGGTCTGTTCGCGCCTGATCTCCGGGCGCGCGGCAGCCAGCTCGATATCCGGGGGCATCGGCCTATGGTCCCCCGCGAGGCCGCTGCGGTCCAGCAGTTTCGGACGGCCCCGTGGGTCCGCAGCCAGTCAGCCGGTCCGCTCGAGCACCTCGCAGACGAGGTCGAGGGTCGTGTGCGGATGCAGGAAGGCGAATCGGCCGACCGTCTCGCCCTCCCACTTGCTCGGCGGGATGAACGCGATCTGGTCGGCGTGCAGGCGCGCGGCCCATGCGTCGTAGTCGGCCGCCTGCCATCCGAGCCGGCGGAACAGAACAACGCCGAGCTCCGGCTCGCGGATCAGCTCGAGGTGCGGCGTCTGCCGGATCAGGTCGGCGGTGTCGCGTGCGAGCGAGATCGCCATCTCGATCGCTTCGCGGTACGCGTCGACGCCATGCACTGCGAGGGAGAACCACAGCGGCAGGCCGCGCGCGCGGCGCGTCAGGTGGTACGCGTAGTCGGTCGGATTCCACTCGCCGTCGGTCGTGTGGATGACATCGAGATACGACGCGTCCTGCGTGTGGGTCGCGCGGGCCAGGTCAGGCTCGCGATAGAGAAGCGCGCAGCAGTCAAACGGTGTGAACATCCACTTGTGCGGGTCGAGGATGAACGAGTCGGCCAGCTCGAGGCCGTTGTACCGCTCACGGACGGACGGCGCGAAGATGCCCGATCCACCGTATGCGCCGTCGACGTGGAACCACCACCCGCGCTCGCGCGCGACGGAGCCGACGCCCGCGAGGTCGTCGACGATGCCCGCGTTCGTGGTGCCCGACGTGCAGACGACGCCCGCGATGCATGCCAGCGTCGCGTCGTCGAGGCCGTCGACGGCTGCGCGGACGGCGTCGCCGGTCAGTCGGTGGTCTGGGGTGTCGACGACAAGAGCGTCCATCTCGAGCAGCTTCAACGTGTTGGAGATCGACGAGTGCGCGTCGGTTCCGACGACGATCCGTCGCCGAAGGCTTGCGTCGCCGTCGCGGGTCTTGGCGGTCTCGCGCGCGACCGCGAGTGCCGACAGGTTGCCGGCCGACCCGCCGGAGACGAAGCAGCCTCCAGCGCCGTCGGGCAGGCCCGCCTCGTCGGCGATCAGCCGCAGCACGGTGTTCTCGGCGGCGATGGCGCCCGACGCCTCGAGCCACGAGATGCCCTGGATCGACGCACACGAGACGAGCATGTCGAACAGCAGACTCGCCTTCGTCGGCGCGGCGGGAATGAAGCCGAGGAACCGCGGGCTGTCAGCCGAGATGATGCTCGGCGCGATAACCGAGGCGTAGACGCCGAGCACCTCGTCGACGCCGCGGCCCTCGTGCCGGATGACGCCTTCGAGCCGGTCGGCGAGCTGCGCGGCTGTGAGGGTGCCTTGGTCGAGAGGAACCGGGTCGAGCCGCAGTCGGTTCTCGGCGTAGGCGAGGACGCTTCGCACCATCCGCTCGGTGCCCTGGTCGATCGCATGCATGCTCGCAGGCTAGACGGTATGACGTGCCTGCGGCGCTGAGGTGAGCTGCGGAGAGGCGCGGCCCCGTGTGCTCGCCGGGCGACGAGGGTCTACTATCCGATGCAGACAGATCGCATAGTGGATGTCAAGGAAGGCGGCGGTCATGGCGGGTGTGGAAAAGGTCAAGGGAAGGGTCGTCGACGCGCATAGCCACATCGGCGAGATGGAGGCCTGGCAGTTCTACAACCTCAAGGAGCCGGTAAAGCCGACCGTGTACGAGTTCGCCGACGCGGGCGCGTACCTGCGCCACCTCGACGGCGTCGGCGTCGAGCGCGGACTGATCCTCCCGAACTACGGCATCCCGGTGCAGAGCCAGCCGTTCTCCCTCAATGACCTCGTGCTCGACTCCATCCGCGACAACGACCGGCTCGTCGGCGGCCTCTGGGTGTCGTTCCTCCCGCAGAACAAGGAGATGACCCTCAAGACGCTGGAACGAGCCGGCGAAGAGGGCGTGGTGGCGCTCAAGACGACCTTCCTGCTGGGCGGCAACCCCGACCCCGGAACCTGGGACGACGACACAAGGGAGATCGCCGAGGCATGCTTCGACGCGGTCGAGCAGCACGACCTCGTGTTCCATTTCCACACCAGCGCCGGCGGTACGTCCGACATCAACAACTTCATCCCGCTGGTCGAGCAGTACGGCAAGCGAATCAAGATCTACCTCGTCCACTTCGGCGGCGGCGTCAGCGGCCACATCAAGCTTGTCCCGCAGTTCCTCGACTGGGTCGAGGAGGGCTATCGCGTCTACTGCGACACGACGTGGACGATCGGATTCGGCGCGCGCTGGCTGATGACCGAGATCGAGCGACGCGGCGTCGGCGAAGACCGTGTGCTGTTCGCCTCCGACGAGCCCTGGAGCGACTTCTGGGGCGAGTACTGGAAGATCAACGGCGCCCCGGTCAGCGACGAGCTCAAGCAGCGGATCCTGTACCGCAACTACGAGGAGCTGTACGGCGCCAAGGCCTGAACGGTCGGCGGCGGCTATGAGTCGCGGAGCGCCACCCAGATGACGCGCGCCGGGGCCTTGCCCTCGTTCGCCCAGTGGTGCGGCTGGTCGCCCATGAAGTGCAGCGAGTCGCCGCGGCCGACTTCGTAGTGCGCACCGGCGATGTCGAAGACGAGGGTGCCGGCAAGGGTGAAGACGAGTTCTTCGCCGGCGTGGACGAGCGGCTTGTCGCCGCTGTCGGCGCCGGGGTCGACGGTGGCCACGGCTGCGGCGCTGCGGAACGGCGCATAAGGGCCCGAGACCCCTTCGAGGGTGAGGCCGGCGTGCGGTGTGAAGACATCTGGCCGGTGCTTCGATGGCGTGAACGCGACCGGCTCGGGCTGGCCGTCGTCTTGCTCGACGAAGTACGTCACGGGTCGGTCGAGGGCAGTCGCGATCTTCAGCAAAGTCGTGATCGTCGGCACCATGTCGTTGCGCTCGATCTTGTGGATCGCGGCCGCCGAGACCTCGGCCTTGCCGGCCAGCTGCTGGAGGGAGAGGCGCTGCTCTTGGCGGAGCCGCTTGAGCTTGGGGCCGATCGAGCTGACGATCCCGTCGACGTGTTCGTCGATGCGTGCCGAAGCCGCTGATGTGGGCTTGGTGTTGGCCATTGCTCTGTCCTCTTGACGCTCAGGCGGCATGCAATATAGTAAACAAAAGTCAACCATGGTGGGCGACCTTTGCATCCGATCGTCCGCCTCCGGGCGGAGGTACGCAACGTGACCCGCAAGATCGTAGTCGTCGGTGGCGGTGCGGCCGGGATGGGCGCGGCGGGTGGGATCAAGGCCGTCGACCCAGGGTGCGAGGTCGTCGTCTACACCGGTTTCGACGATGTCGCCTACAGCCCGTGCGGGATTCCGTATGTGCACGGCAAGGAGATCGAGAGCTTCGAGAAGCTGTTCCTCTCGTCGAAGCAGGCGTACATCGACGCCGGCATCGACGTCCACTACAACGCCGAGGTCACGGGCGTCGACGTGTCGCGCAAGGTGGTCGACGTACGCGGCGAGGGCGAGGTCGGATGGGACGTGCTGGTGCTCGCGACCGGCTTCAACTACGCCGACCCGGGCGTGCCGGGAGGCGATCTCGGCGGCCTCTACTACGTCAAGAACATCCGCGAGGCGATGGAGTGGGACAAGGTCCTCGACAGCGTCAAGTCAGCGGTCGTCGTGGAGTCGTCGCCGCTCGGCGTCGAGATGGTGACCGGGCTGGCCCACCGGGGCATCGAGACGCATCTGGTCGACCCGAATCCGTGGCCGATGTCGGAGATCGCCGACCCCGACATCATGGCCCCCGTCGAGGAGTCGTGGGCCGAGCTCGGCGTGACGAGTCACTTCAACACGACGCTCAAGGCCTTCGTCGGCGACGGGTCGGTGCGCGCCGTCGACACGTCCGACGGCGAGATCAAGGCCGATCTCGCGGTCATCTGCACCCACAAGGAGCCCAACAACGCGCTCGGCGTCGCGGCCGGGCTCAAGACCGGCTCGACCGGCGGCCTCATCGTCGACGAGCGGATGGCGACGTCGGCGCCCGACGTGTTCGCCGCTGGCGACTGCACCGAGATTCCGCATGGGCTGACCGGCGTCCCGCTGCAGGGCCTGACCGGCAGCCACGCGTACGCGCAGGGCAAGACCGCGGGCATCAACGCGGCCGGCGGTGAGCGTGCGTACAGCGCGGTCTACGTGCCGTGGGGAACGGCGGCCGGCAAGTGGATCATCGGCGGCGCGTCGTTCGGCGAGACCACCGCGAACGCGCTGGGAATCCCGCACGTGGTCGGCTCTGCGCAGGGCATCTCGCGCGCCCGGTACTACCCCGGGGTCAAGCCGGTCAAGGTCAAGCTCCTCGCCGAGCCAGGCAGTCTCCGGCTGATCGGGGCCCAGATGGTCGGGGGCGAGGGCATCAAGGAACGCGCGGACTTTCTCGCCGTCGCGGTCAAGTTCGGCCTCACGCTGCGCGACCTCGCGCGCATGGAGAATGTCTACTCGCCAGCCATCGGGGCCCTCAACGAGCCGATCGTGGTAGCGGCCCAAAACGGCCTCGACAACGCGTGATGGCCGCCTGATGTCGTTCTCCCGCTGGCTTCGGAGCAACTCCGAGCACTACCTGATGATCGCGGCGCAACAGCGGGTCGCGCGCGAGCACGACGCGCGAGCGCCGCGCGGTCCGCGGGGTCTGCGGGACTTCTTCTGGCTGCGTGTCTTCGCGCCGACCTACCGACTGGTGCCGTGGCCGCTGCGCCACAAGATCATGCTGGCGATGCCGGGCAGCCACCGTCAGCAGTGGGCGCCGC
This sequence comes from Nocardioidaceae bacterium, assembly GCA_035473375.1. Lineage (GTDB taxonomy): Bacteria > Actinomycetota > Actinomycetes > Propionibacteriales > Nocardioidaceae > DATIOH01. Next base: position 20,436 of record DATIOH010000047.1, read on the forward strand.
CTCCATCGCGCGGATCCGCCGCGCGATCACTGTTTCCGAGCACAGCAACCCAACAAGAGAAGGAGTCTGGCAATGGCACAGATCGTGGGTGATCGGGTTCAGAAAGGCGACGCGATCGTCGACTACGAAGACAAGGTCTTCGAAGACATTCAGGCTGAGCCGGGCGAGAGCGCATGGATCCTGATGCACACCGTGCCGTTCGAGGGCTCGGTAGGCCTGGTGAACATGCTGACTGCGACCCGGATCAACCGGAAGGGATTCGACACGCACCTCGTGCTCTACGGCCCCGGCTCGCTGATGGCCTCCGCCGCACGCGGCTACCCGAAGGTCGGCGACGAGGCGTTCCCTGGCGCGCTCGGCTACAACAAGCAGCTGCAGACCTTCATGGACGAGGGCGGCCACGTCTACGCGTGCCGGTTCTCTGCGGCTGCGCTGTACGGCATGCGCGAGATCGACATGATGGAGGGCGTCAAGCCGATCAACCCGCTCGACGTGCTCGACTCGGTCTTGACCGCCCGCCGCCAGGGTGGGCTGATCATGCAGACCTGGACGCTCTGACCGCACACTCCCTATCCCACATTGGTTCCAGTTTGGGGGCTCTCCGAACCCCCAAACTGGAACCAATGTGGGACCGCGGTGCGGCAGGACCGGGGGCGTCAGAGGGGCAGGCCTGAGTACAGCCGGGCGTGGTCTTCGGCTGCGCGATCCCAGCTGAACCTCGGCACCAGTTGGCGGCCGCCCGCGACCAACGTGTCCCGCAACGTCGGGTCGGTCGCGACGCGACGCATGCCCTCCGCGAGCGATTCCGCGTCGCCGACCCTGGTCATCACGGCGGTCTTGTCGTGGGTGAGGTACTCGCGGAAGACCGCGATGTCACTGGAGACGACGGGGAGGTCCGACGCCATGGCCTCGAGGACGGCCAGACCCCACCCTTCCTTCGTCGAGGGGAACGCGAGCGCGTCCGCGCTGCGGTACCACTCGTGGAGTTCGGCGTCGGTGAGCGAGCCCGCGAGGATCACGTCGCGCCCCACCTCGAGGCCCAGTCCGGCAAGCGACGCGATGACCGCGTCTCGATACTGCCGGTAGTCCTGGAACGAGTGCCCTCCGACCACGACGACGGCTGGCTGCGGGACGAGGTCGGATGCCAGCGTCGCCATCGCTTGAAAGAGGTACTTGCTGCCCTTGCGCGGTTCGATGCCCCCGACGGACAAGAACACGAACCGGTCGGCGACGCCCGCGTTGGCGCGTCGCGCGGCGCGACGTGACAGGTCGATCGGCGGAAAGCGATCGGCGTCGACGCCGTTGTAGATCACCACCGAGTCGACGTCGTAGTCGGCCTTCAACTGGTTGCGCCAGTCCTCGCTCACGACGACGAGGTCGTCGGGCTCCTCGATGGCCTTTCGCTGGCAGTTGATCAGGACGTCGCTGGTGAAATCGTCGACATGGTGCACCGTCCGCACGACGCGCACCGACGCACCGGCGTCGCGCACCCGCGCCGCGGCGCGCGCTGAGATGCAGTCTTGGGTATGGAAGACGTCGACCTCGTCGGCCAGCTCGGACAGCCCCGCCTCGAGGTCGTCGATCGACGCGAAGACTCGCGCCTCCAACGTGTCGCCCGGCGGTGTGGGCGTGATGAAAGTGCACGGTGCCTTGACCGGCCGGAAAAAGCCCTCGTCGGGATCGCCGAGCGCGACGATCCGAACCGACACCCCCTGGCGCACCAGCGCGTCGGCCAGCGACAACGTGTGGACGACGCCGCCGCGGGCCTTCGTCGAGTAGGTCACCAGCGCCACCCGGGGTTGGCCGGTCCGAGCGGCAGCGTTCACAGAGGCATCCCTATCAGGCTCAGGTCGCCGGTGGCGAGTGCAGCCGCGGCGAGGGATGCCCGCGCCGCGGTCTCGGTGACGATGCACCCGGCCTCGGCGAGCTGGTCGCGCTGGGCGGTGTATCCCTGCGGGTCGCGGTCGGTTCCGAGGACGTACGCGACGATCTGCGGCCCGCCGCCAGCCATGGCCGCCGCACACTCGGGCGCGAGGATCCCGGCCGGGTCTGGGTTGGAGCCGTGGCCGAGGACGACGTCGAGGATGATCGCCGCGACGTGCGGGTCGGCGGCGTGCTTGCGTAGCAGTTCGATGCGCGCCTCGGGGTCGATCATCGGATGCGGCCGGCCGCGCGTGTACTCCTCCTCGCCGAGGTCGAGGCACTGGTGTACGCCCGGCGGCGCCGGCAGCCCCCAGTCCTTGTTGATCGGCGTGTTGGAACGCACCTCTCCGACCGTTCGGCCGAGCAGGACCAGCGACTCGTAGCAGAGCGTCCCGCCGGAGAACAGCCCCCTGATCAGTGAACGGCCGGGCGCCAGACGCCGACGCGCCTCGTCTAGCGACGGACCGACGGTGACGGTGGGGTCGGGCGGGTCTACTCCGACGACGCGGAGCGCCGCCACGACGCCGGACTCCAGGGTGTCGGCGAGGATGACGCCCGGCGGTGCGGCGAAGTCCTCGGGCAGCCCGATCAGCGCAGCCACAATCGGCGTGTCGCCGGCCGACGCGAGGACGCCGGCGGCGACCTCGGGCGCCGGCGGCTTGGACACGAAGACGATGACGTCGGTCCCCGGGTCGTCGCGCATCGCCGAGATGGCGGCCCGGGCCATCCGGCCGCCGACCTCGGACGACAGGTCGCGACCGCCGACGCCGACGACCTGGCTGACGCCGAGCCCCCAACGGTCCAAGAGGGCCATTGCCTCCTGCGCGCCGGTGCCCGCGGCGGCCACGATCCCGACCCGCCCGGGGGCGACGGCGTTGGCGAACCCGAGGCCGACGCCGCCCAGCATCGCTGTGCCGGCTCCTGGCCCCATGACGAGCCGGCCGCGGCTGAGCGCGTAGTCCTTGAGCGCGATCTCCTTGTCGAGCGGGACGTTGTCGCTGAACAGCAGCACGTGCAGGTCCGCCGACAGCGCCTCGTATGCCGCCAGCGCGGCGTAGTCGCCGGGGACCGAGATCACGGCCACATTCGAGTCGGGCTTAGCGCGCACGGCGTCGCGCAGCGTTGCGGCCGCGGCAGGTCCCTCGACGCCGCCGGCCTCAGGGGCAGACGACGAGACCGCTGCCTCACCAGTGGCCAGTGCCTGTGCTGCGATCGCGTCATCGCCGGCTCGCACCACGAGGAAGAAGTCGTTCGATCCGGCTCCAGCGACGTCAGCGGCGTCGACACCTTCGGTGAGCAACGTCTCGACATTCGTCGGCGTCGCCATGGCCGCGCTCGCCCAGTCGACGCCCTCGATCTGCCGCATCGCTCGCATCCCGCGCAGCTGCACGACGGAGTCGACGTACTTGTCGCGGAAGAACGTAATGGCGACCGTCATGCAGGCGCCCCCTGTCGCGCCCGGACCTGGACGATCCGGGTGCCGACCGACCCGTCGGCCGGATCGGTCGCCGCGAGGGTGTCGACGACGAGCCGGGCCTGCGTGATCACGGCGATCTGCCCGCCGCCGCGGACGAAGCGGATGGCGGCGCGGACCTTCGGGCCCATGCTGCCCTCGGGGAACTGCCCGTCGGCGAGGTGGCGGTCTGCCTCGTCGGCGTCGGCCAGGGTCAGCTGACGCTGGGTCGGCTTGCCGAAGTCGAGCTGGACCGCGTCGACTCCCGTGACGAGAACCAGCGCATGGGCGTCGAGCTGACGAGCCAGCTCCGCGGCGGCGTAGTCCTTGTCGATGACCGCGTCGACGCCGTCCCAGACATCGCCGCGGCGACCCACTGGGATGCCGCCCCCGCCGCCGGCGACGACGACGTGGCCGCCGTCGAGCAGGGCCCGCACGGCGTTGATCTCGACGAAGCCCTTGGGCTCCGGTGAGGCCACGACGCGGCGGTAGCCGCGACCGGAGTCCTCGACGACGTCCCACCCGCGGGCCTGCGCGAGGTCGTGTGCGACGTCCTTGGCGAAGAACGGTCCGATCGGCTTGGTCGGCCGGTCGAACGCAGGGTCGTCGACGTCGACGATCACGTGCGAGAGGAGGGCGGCGATCGGGTGCCTGCGGCCGCAGACGCCGTAGAGCGCGATGGCGATCAGCGACCCGAGCTGCCCCTCGGTCATGGCTCCGAGGCTGAACAGCGGCATCGCGGGGACCTCACCGCGGGCCTGCTCCTGTTGGATCGCGAGATTGCCCACCTGCGGGCCGTTGCCGTGGACGACGACGACGCGCCACCCGGCTTCGAGCAGGGCGCAGACCGCGACGGCCATGGTGGCGGCGTTCTCGCGCTGCTCGTCGTAGCTGCCGCGTTGGCCCTCGGCGATGAGGGCATTGCCGCCAAGGGCGACCACCGCGGTCCTCGTCACGACCACCCTCGCTTCTGCAGGAAATCCGGGAGAATCAGCCGACGCCTTCGCGGCGGAGCGAACGCGCGGTCGTTTAGCATACTAGTCGGCCATAGACGATAGTGAACGTGCTCTCAGTTCACAAGACAGGCATTTCGAGGCGAGGTGAGGCGTGGCAGCTGACGCAGCCGGGATCCCGGTGATTTCGGCATCGGTCGTGTCGAGGTTCGCCGCGGCTGAGGCCCGGCTGTATCCCATGGCCGTCACCGATCCGGCCGGATACGAGCGCGCGACGACTCTCGTCGGCCTGGTAGCCGGAGCGCTGCGCGCCGACGCCGCCGACGTCGATGCCGTGCTGGCCGGCCGGGCGGACTTGATCGAGACCCTCCCTGACGTCGCCGCAGCAGCCGGAGTGGACCTGGGCGGTCTGCCCGCCGACGCGGTGGTCGATGCAGCGTCCGCGTTGCGGTGTCGCGAGCTGCTAGCCGCGGCCAGAGCCGAGTCGCGGATCGCGCGCCTGAGCGACGCGCACGCCGATGGCGCCGAGTGGATCGTCGACGAGGCCAGTCCCGACGAGATCGTGAGCGGTCGGTACTCCCGGGTCGAGACGCATGTCCCGTCCGGTTCGACGCTGACTCTGTCGATGGAGGCCAGTGGCGACCACGGCCGACCGGCATACGCGGTGGAGCTGGAGGTCGCGGGGGCGCCGGGCACGTCCTCGACGCAGCGCTGGGAGTACCCGGATCGCGAGCAGTGGGAGGCCGCGGCCGGGCGGCTGCGAGCCGAGCTGTCCGGATCGGCTGGCGACCAGGGCGCGCACCCTTGACACGGGCGGCCCGCGGCGCCTTAACTGATTGCCTTAACTAAAGGTGATGAATCGTATCGCGAAGTAAATAGACCGGGAGTCCAGCATGAGTGCGAGTCGCGGGTCCTCCGTCGCGAAGGCTCGGGCCGAGCTGGCCGACCTCGCCGATCTCGTCGTCGATCTCCAAGCCCGCGGCCTGCGGGTCGAGGTACCGCTCGAGCGCCGCAGCGGCGGTGCCGGGCCGACGGACTCCGGGATGCTCTGGGTCGGCGGAACGCCGATCACGGTGCCGACCGACAACGCGACGGCGGCCGACTCGCCCTACGTCTTGAAGGCAGAAGACGACGGCTACGCCATCTTCGAGGGCACTCAGCGGCTGGCCGACGCGTCGACTCAGCAGCGTCCTCGCTTCTACGACCTCAGCACCGCCGACGGCATCCCCTACTGGAAGATCGGGCTCCTCCACCTCGACTCCTTCGCGAGCACCGTCGTCCAGACCTGCTCGTACTGGGGAAACGACGACCAGTGCAAGTTCTGCGGAATCGGCGTATCGCTCGACTCGGGACGGACGATCGTCAAGAAGACCCCGGAGCAGCTCGCCGAGGTCGCCGTGGCTGCCAAGGAGCTCGACGGCGCCGTTGACGCGACGCTCACCACCGGCAGCTCGAACGGTGTCGACCGCGGAGCGCGCTACGTCGCCCGCTGCGGTCGCGCGGTCAAGGAGGCGGCCGGCCTGCCAGTCGAGATCCAGTTCGAGCCGCCCCGCGACCTGGCTGTCATCGACGAGGTGGCCGACATGGGCATCGACTCGGTCGGCATCCACGTCGAGTCGTTTGATCCTGCGGTGCTCGCCCAGGTGGCGCCCGCCAAAGCCCGCACTGGGATCGACCAGTACTTCCGCGCATGGGAGCGCGCGGTGGCTCGCTTTGGCGAGGGCCAGGTGTCCACCTACGTCATCTTGGGCATGGGCGAGGACCCCGAGCTGACCGTCGAGGGCTGTCGGCGCGCGATCGACATCGGCGTCTACCCGTTCGTCGTGCCGATCCGACCGGTCGCGGGCAGCCTGATGGAGGACGTCACTCCGCCGGGCCGCGAGTACACCGAACGCATCTATCGCAAGGTCGCCGCGTACATGAGCGAGCGCGGCCTCGACGCCAGCGTCCCGAAGGCCGGCTGCGCGCGCTGCCAGGCCTGCTCCGGACTGCAGAGCGTGCAAGTTCTGCTGCAGATCGGCTCGCGACCGGCTCAGATCTCCCATGCCGTCTGACCTGCGCACCGCCGCCCTGGACCCCGGAGTCCGCGCTGCCCGGGCCGCCCGCGACGCCCCCGTGCCGGCGGGCGTCGTGTGCTGGCAGGTGCGCTCCGGCAGCGAGCTCGCCGAACACTTCGCGATCCGGCACCGCGTCTTCGTCGAGGAGCAGGGCGTGTTCCGCGGCTCCGACCGCGACGGCCATGACGACGATCCCGCCACGATCGCCTTGATCGCCTACTGCGACGGCGTCGTGGCAGGAACGGTGAGGCTCTTCCCGCTCGATGAGGGCGCCGGCCAGTGGCAGGGCGACCGGCTAGCGGTTCTCGAGCCGTTCCGTACCGGAGGAGTGGGCGCGCCCCTCGTGCGATGCGCGGTGGCGACAGCCGGAGTACAGGGCGGACAGGCGATGAGCGCGCACATTCAGGTGCCCAACACCAGCTTCTTCCGTCGGCTCGGCTGGCGGCTCGACGGCGAGCCTGAGGTGTATGCAGGCCTCCCGCACCAGCCGATGAGCATCGTCCTGCCGTCCGCCGAGGAGGGCGCGGCGACAGTGCTGGCCGTCGCTGGGGCCGGGGTCAGCGCGCCAGACCGGTGACGGTGTCTTGGGCGAGGTCGATCACGGTCGCGACGTGGTCGCCGGACCGTAGGGCCACCAGGCCGGAGCCGTCGACGACACCGACGACGGCGGCCTCGAGCCCCCGCGACGTGAACGCCGCAAGGCACTCGTCCTCGCGGTCGGGCGGCGCGCAGAGCAGGAACGCATAGGCCGGAAAGCAGGTCAGCCATTCTCGGATCGGCACGTCGGCCGGGCTGGGCACGGCAGTGAGGTCGACCGTGACCCCGAGCCCGCTCCACTCCAGCAGCATCGCCAGCGAGCCGACGAGTCCAGCCATGCTGACGTCCTTGGCGGCGACGCACGAGCCGGTCGCCGCAACCGAGGCGAGAACGCGGACGTCGCCGGCAAGCAGGCCCGCGCGCTCGTCGAACGACCGAAAGAACGGGAAGTCGGCGCGCATCGAGCCCGCGGTGCAGGCGGCGACGATCAGGGACTGACCCTCGGCGACGTGGGTCGTCGAGAGCACGCCGGTTGCTCGGCCGACCCCGAATGCCGACAGTGCTGGCGCTCCGTCGTGCAGCGTGAGATGGCCACCGGCGAGCGCGACGTCGTACCAGCCGCAGGCGTCCCTCATGCCGCGCAGCGCCTCCCGGGCGAGGTCTGCGGTGCCGACCACCGTGTCGACGATCGCCAGCGGCGTGGCCCCCATGGCGGCGAGGTCGTTGACGTTGGTCAGGACCGCTGCTACGCCGGCGCCGTACGGGTCGGCGGCGACGAAGCGGGGGAGGAGGGCCTCGCCGCAGGCGATCACATGACCGCCCTCGGGGACGCCGGGCGACGCCGGCGCGCTCTCGGCCGGATCAGCTCGGTCGGCCACCACGGCTCCGTCGTCTCCGGGGCCGTGCACCCAGCTACTGCCGCCGATGACGTCGGTGACGAGCGCGATCTCGCCTTTGGCCTGCAAGGCGGGGTGCGAGCGTAGATACGCTGCCAGCTCGTCGAGCTCTTCCGCCGAGTGGGAAACGCCGGCCATCTGCACACCTCTCGCTCGGAAGGGGGTCTGGCGGAGCCTGCCCGCTCTGTCGGAAAGTGAACGATACATGTAGCATAGGCAACGTGAGGCTGCTCTGATGTCGCTGTGATGCCGCCGAGCTTCCTCAGCCTGCCAGAGCGCACCGTCAAGCCGAGGAGCGTCGGCGTCACGCACGTCCTCGACAAGGGGATGTCGGTGCGCGCGACCCAGTCGGTGCTGACCGCCAGCGCGGCCTACGTCGATGTCTGGAAGTTCGGCTGGGGCGTGGCATACGTCGACGCCGCGCTGGCCGAGAAGCTGGCCCTCATGAAAGCCGCGGGCGTCCGGACCTGTCTGGGCGGGACCCTGCTGGAGATCGCGTGGTCACAGGGCAAGGCCGACGAGTGCCTGAGCTGGGCGGCCGAGGTCGGCTTCGAGTCTGTCGAGGTGTCGCGCGGCGTTGCTCCGATGACGCTGGCCGACAAGCACACGCTGTTGCGGCGGGCCGCCGAGTCCTTCGTCGTGCTCTCCGAGGTCGGGCGGAAGGATCCAGAGCAGGCTCTCACGGCCGGCGACTGGGCCGATGAGATCGCCGGAGATCTCGCCGCCGGCGCCCGCTGGGTGATCACCGAGGGCCGCGAGAGCGGCACGGTCGGGATCTACCGGCCGGACGGCTCGATCCGCGAGGACATCGTCGGCGCGGCCGTCGACGCTGCCGGCGTCGACCGGCTGCTGTTCGAGGCGCCGCGCAAGGACCAGCAGGCCTGGCTGATCAGAACGTTCGGGCCGGACGTCAACCTGGCCAACATCGCGTGCGATGAGGTCTTGGCCGTCGAGACGCTCCGTCTCGGGCTGCGCGCCGACACGTGCGAGGTCAGCCGGCAATGGCAGCCGGCGTGAGTCAGCGTGGCGCCGTCCAGGCTCGCAACGTCGTCCCGGGGGCATATCGCGGGGTCGCGGTCACGTCGGTCGACTGCGCCCTCGACGAAGCTGCGCTGACCCGGTACTTCGCCGGACGAGAGGCCTACCGGCGGACCCGCTTCATCGTCGTGCGCAAGGGCGCGGACACCGCGATTATCGCCGTCGGCAAGACGTCGGAGGAGCTGCTGTTCGCCCCGATCACCGAGGTCCGGCTGTTGGCCGGTCCCGACGAGTGTGCTTACGTCGAGGACCCGGACGTCGACACGGCCGTTCCGACCGCGCTGGGCCGCGCGGCGCTCGAGCACGCCCCCGGCAAGCGCGGCGTCGTGGTGCAGGGGAGCTACGGCCACGTCAGCTTCATCGTCGACCCGGCCCCGCTGCGGGTGACCGTCCGCGAGGTCGCGCCGCCCTACCCTCCGAAGCTGTTCGACCAGACCCGTCGGGTGCTCGAGACCGCCGAGCACCTGCCGCCGATCGAACTGGTCCCCGACGTCGTGGAACTCGCGGACCTGGCGGCCAGCGCACCCGCCGAGCACTACCTGCTCCCGTGTCGCGGCGGCGGTGTCGCGATCGAGGGCGCGACGACTGACTACCTCGACGAGCGCCCCGTGCGTCGGCCGTGGACGCTGATCGGCTGCGAGCGCTCGCAGCAGATCCATGCCTCGTTCTACGGCGAGCGCGCCGACCAGGTCGACATCTGCCCGCGCAAACGCGTCGGCGATGGTCGAGACGGCGCGGTGTTGGCCAAGTGCTGCCTGCTCGAGTCGCACATCGAAGTCGACGACAACCGCGTGGTCGTGCCGTGGGGGGCGTCGCTGTCCCAGGTCTTGGAGGCCCTGTCGATGCTGGCCGCCGAGTGGGAGCCGACATGGGCACCCGTCTGAGCGACTCCGAGCAGTACGCCCACCTGTGGGGCACCGTCGAGCTTGCGGAGATCTTCGACGAGCGGGCTCGGCTCCAGCGCTGGCTCGACATCCTGGTCGCGCTGGCCGCCGCGCAGGCCGGGCTGGGCATCGTCCCCGCCGCGGCGGCCGAGCAGATCGCCGCGCATGCGCGCGCCGAGGACCTTGACCTCGACGTCGTCGCCGCGGAGACGCGGCGCACGTCCCACTCCATGCTCGGCTTGATCCACGCCCTGCAGCAGATCCTCCCCGAGAGCGCGCGCGAGCACGTCTACGTCGGCGCGACCGTCCAAGACATCACCGACACCTGGTTCGCCCTCGCCATCCGCGACGTGGGCGCCGTGATGTGGCGCGACCTGCACGTGATCGAGGACGACCTGCTCGACATCGCCGTCCGCCACCGCGACACGGTGATGGCGGGGCGGACGCACGGACAGCCGGGCTCGCCGATCACGTTCGGATTCAAGGCGGCGTCGTGGGCCGATGAGGTGCGCCGCCACATCGAGCGGCTCGCCGAGGGTCGCCCGCGATGGCTTGTCGGACAGCTCGCCGGCGCCGTCGGAGTGCTGGGATTCTTCGCGCCGCGCGGGATGGAGCTGCGGGCGGCGTTCTGTGCCGAGCTCGGGCTGGCCGACCCCGGCGTCTCATGGCTCACGTCGCGCGACCGGATCGCCGAGTTCGGCTCGCTGCAGGCCATGGTCTGCGGCACCCTGGCGCGGATCGGCAACGAGGTGTACGAGCTGCAGCGCCCGGAGATCGCCGAGCTTCAAGAGCCGACCACCGCCGACACCGTCGGCAGCATCACGATGCCTCACAAGCGCAATCCCGAGGGCAGCGAGCACCTCGACACGGTCGCGCGGCTGGCGCGCGCCAACGCAGCCGTGCTGGTGGAGGGCATGGTCGTCGGGCACGAACGCGACGGCCGAGGGTGGAAGGCGGAGTGGATCGCGCTGCCCGAGGTCTCTCTGATGACCGGCGTGGCCCTGCAGCTGGCCCAACGCCTGCTGTCTGGGCTCGTCGTCGACGTCGACGTGATGCGGTCCAACCTCGAGGCTCGCGGCGACCAGCCGGCTTCGGAGTGGATCCTCGCCGGTCTGACACAGCGGCTCGGCAAGCACGCCGCACAGCAGCTGATGCACGAGGTCCTCGCGCCCGGCGACCGCGACGTCCACGGAGTAATCGACGCATTGATCGCGGCCGGCGCTGCCACCGAGCGGGATCGCGAAGCGTGGACGGCGTGGGAAGTCGGCGACGCCGGCCGGATGGTCGACGAGGTCGTCGCGCGAGCCCGAACGGCCCGCAGCGCCGAGCCCGAGGTGTGGGCGTGACAGCGCCGCGCGTCGAGCTGGCCGCGCTGCCGACCCCGCTGACGAGGGCGACCCGCCTCGAACGCGCCGTCGGCGCGGGCCCGATCTTCGTCAAGCGCGACGACCTCACGGGCTTCGGCGTCGCCGGCAACAAGGCGCGCGCGCTCGAATACCTCGTCGGCGCCGCGGTGTCCGAGCAGTGCGATGTCCTCGTCGCGGGCGGCAGCGCGTCGTCCAACTTCTGCGCGGCCGCCGCGATGGCCGCGCGGGTGGCCGGATTGGACTGCGAGCTGCTGTTCGCGTCGACCACGTCGGCCTCGTTGGCCCCGTCGGCGAATATCGAGCTGGCGAGGGCGGCGGGCGCGCGCCTCGTCTTCGACGCAGTGGCGACGCGCGAGGAGCTCGACGATGCGGTGCGCGAGCACGCCTGCGTCTTGAGCCGTCAGGGCCGTCGGCCGTACGCCCTTCCCCGCGGTGGAGCCACGGCAGTGGGAGCGATCGGCTATGCGTACGCGGCGCAAGAGCTCGCCGACCAATGTGCGGCCGTCGAGGTTGCCGCCGGGACGGTCGTCGTCGCGGCCGGCTCTGGGGCGACGCTGGCCGGGCTGGTCGCGGGCCAAGCTGGGCTCGGCCTGCCCGGGCGGCTCGTGGGGGCGTCGGTGAGCCGACCGATCGAGGGCTTCGCGGACGACATCGTCGAACTCGCCCGGGCCTGTGCAGCGGCCCTCGGCCTGCGAGAGCCAACCGCCGACGATGTCGACGTTCGCGACTGCCGTGGGCCTGGATTCGGCGTGGCCGCTCCCGAGGACCACGTCAGCCGTGACCTCGCGCTGTCGCATGAGGGCCTGCTGCTCGACGACTACTACGGTGCCAAAGCGATGACGCTGTTTCGAGAGCTGCTGGCCGCCGACACCGCGACGCCGGCGGTCTTCTGGCACACCGGTGGCGTCGTCGCCGCGCTCGACACCCTGCCACGACAGGCACGAGGAGCAGCATCATGACCACACGGACCCGACGCAGCGGCCCACCGGAGGGTGGTCCGGCGCCCGAGCTGATCGACAGCGGATTCGCGCTCGAGAACGCCGACGCGCCTTTCCTCCACCAGGGTCTGAACCTGGCCGACATCGCGCACGTCCTCGACCTGCAGCGCCGAGGCATCGTCCCGGACCCGGCCGCGCGCGACTTGCTGCGGCTCCTGCTCGAAGTGCAGACGATCGACGTCGACGACTTCCCATACGACCCAGAGTTCGGCGAGCCGTACAACTCGCGTGAGCGCTTCTTCGTCGAACGGATCGGCAAGGTCGCCGGCTGGCTGCACGCCGGCCGCCCGCGCCGCGAGGCCGCGCGGATCGCGCTGCGGCTGTACGTGCGCGACCAACTCCTCGACCTCGTCTCCGAGGTCGTCGCGTTCACCCGCGACACCGCTGCTCTGGCCAGCCGGCACGTCGACACGCTGATGCCCGATCAGACCTACCTCCAGCAGGCCCAGCCGTCGACCTTCGGCCACTACGTCTTGTCCTTCGCCTATCCAGTCCTGCGCGACGCGCACCGGTTGCTCGACGAGTTCGACGACGTGAACCGCAGCCCGGCCGGCGCCGGCTGCGTCAACGGGACCCGGCTGCTCGACGACCGGAGCTTCGTGTCGGCGGCGCTCGGCTTCGACGAGGTCATCGAGCACACGCGTGACGCGATGTGGCAGATCGACGGCCTTATCCACGTGCTGGCCACCGCGGCGAGCCTGCTGTCGGCCCAGAGCAAACTTGCCGAAGACCTCGAGATCTGGTCGAGCACGGAGTTCGACTTCGTCGACCTCGACGACGCGTACACGCGGTCGAGCATTCTGATGCCGCAGAAGCGAAATCCGTACTCGCTCTCGATCGTCCGCGGCGCTTCTGGCGTCTTGATCGGCCGACTGACCGGGTTCCTCGCAGTCGCGAAGAGCCCGTCGGCGCGCAGCGACAACCTGATCTTCGCCTACGGCGAGGTGCCGCGGGCGCTGGACCTGTCGATCCGCGTCACCCGCCTGATGACCGGCGTGGTGCGAACGCTGCGGGTCAATGTCGACCAGATGGCCGACGGCCTCGACGCGGGCTACACCCAGGCGACCGACCTCAGCGAGTTCATTGTGCAGACCTGCGGCGTCGACTACCGGAGTGCCTACGAGGTCGTCGGCGCGGTCGTCCGTGAGGCAAGTAAGCAGGGGATACCCGGCCGGGCTATCACCGGCGAGATGCTCGACGAGGCGGCCGTCGCCGCCACCGGGCAGTCGTGGGGCCTGGCCGGCAAGGACCTCACCGACG
>DATIOH010000048.1:0-13557 GCA_035473375.1 Nocardioidaceae bacterium
CGAGATCCGCGCGTTGGCCTTGACCAGCGTCAGGTTCGGCGGGACGACGCGCGGCACCGCCGACGCGCGGGTGATGCCGTAGGCCTTCGAGGCGATCAGGCAGATCAGGGCGGCGATGAACATCCAGTTCGAGCGGCTCGCGACGTAGCCGGCGAGCGACCAGCACCCGAGCGCCCGGATCGCCATCGTGATCCCGATTGCCCAGCGACGGCCGCGTCGGAATCGGTCGAGGAACGGTCCGATCAGCGGTGCCATCACGGCGAACGGCAGCATCGTGATGGCGAGGAACAGCGCGATCTGGCCTCGCGCCTGACCGCTCGGCACCGTGAAGAACAAGGTGCCGGCGAGCGAGATCGCGAGTGCGGCATCGCCGGCGGCGTTGAGCGCGTGCAGCTCGATCAGCCGGTACAAACCGGACTCGCCGGCGCCGCTCGCCTGAGACGCGCGGCGAGCAGCCCGGAGCGCGCCGCTCGCGGCGCGGCCCGACCGGTCGGCCGCACGGCGTCCGGCGCCTGCGGCCCGTTGCGACTCGTCGGGCGCACGGCCGCCGCCGTCGTCGAGAGGGTCGTCCGGATGCACGTTCCTATCCTGCACTGCACCCGACATCCGCCCTGTCTGCATTTCATGGCGTGGCGGTCTGTCAGACTTGTCGGGTGAGTCCGACAAAGCCCAAGACCGACGCTGCCCTCGCGGCCGCGGTCGACGACGCGCGCAGTGCCCTCGCTGCCGAGGTCGGCGAGGAGCAGTTCGGTGCGCATTTGGGTGTCGTGGGTGAAGACGATCGCGTCGTGACCCACCTCTTCGAGGCCCGTCAGCCTGGCTACTCCGGCTGGCAGTGGGGCGTGACGATGGCCCGTGCGCCTCGGCAGAAGGCGACGACCGTCAACGAGATCGTCTTGCTGCCGGGCGACGACGCGCTGCGGGCGCCGACATGGGTGCCCTGGAAGGACCGCGTCCAGAAGGACGACCTCGGTCCGGGCGACCTCGTTCCGATCGACGAAGACGACATCCGCCTCGTCCCCGGCTACCTGGTCGGCGACGAGGTCCTCGACCCGGCGACAGCCCGCGAGGTGCGCGAGGTCGTCCGCGAGCTCGGGGTGGGCCGCGAGCGGGTGCTCTCCGTGAGTGGACGTGATGAGGCTGCCGAGCGCTGGATCGCCGGCGACAACGGGCCTGGAGCTCCGATCGCTCAGGCCGCGCCCGGCCATTGCTCGTCGTGCGGTTTCATGGTGCGGCTGACGGGGGCGCTCTCCACTGTCTTCGGCGTGTGTGCCAACGCCGCGTCACCGAGCGACGGTCAGGTGGTGGCGTTCGAGCACGGCTGCGGTGCACATTCCGACGTCCGCGAGCAGGCGCACGCCTCAACGGCGTCGCCGACCGTTCACGACACGCTGGCGTGGGACACCTGGGGCGATACCGAGATCGACCTGTTCTCGTAAGCACGCCTTCGCGGCGAGGCGCGGCGGCTGGTCACCAGCTGACGGCCCCAGGTGCGGCTCAGAGGCCGGCTGCGCCGAGCGGGCTCTCCTCTTGGTCTTGCTCCGGATGAGCGGCGAGCCGGTCGCGGCGGCGGCGGCAGTACTCGAGGCCGAGGAGGCCGAGCCCGAACCCGGCGATGCAGGTCCAGAGCCACCAGCCTCGGTCGTGCTCCTGCAAGGTCGAGTAGAACGGCAGGAGAGCCAAGAAGGCCAGCAGCCACAAGATCGAGCCGACGGTCACGGTGCGAACCCCGGTCAGGTCGAGCGGCTGGACCTTGGCAGTGACGAATGTCTTCTGGCCCAGCTCGATCTGCTCGATCGGCGGGCGGCCGCCGAAGGGATCGGGGTCGCGCACCCGGTCAGTCGGCTCCCGCAGCCGTCTGCCGCGTTGGCCGCGCTGCCTGGTCACGGCATCAGCGTACGCGGATCTGCGGACCGGCGGTCGTGACGCGTGGGTCTGTTCGTCTGGCTTGGCGCCTCGACTGACCACCATCCAAGGGATCATTCGGGCATTTTCTTTAGCCTGGCTAATGAGTTATGCTAAGGAATATGCCCGATCATGTCGCCAACATCGCCCGGACCGACGCAGGGCTGGCCAGTACCCTCCGTGTCTCGGTCACGCGGCTGACGCGGAGGCTTCGCCATGAACGCGACGCATCCGATGATCTGAGCGTCCACCATCTGTCGGTGCTCGCGACACTGTGGCGCAACGGCGAGATGTCTATTGGCGACCTGGCCGCGTCGGAGAAAGTGCAGCCGCCCTCGATGACGCGCACCGTCAACGCGCTGTGCGAGCGAGGCCTCGTTGCGCGGACAGCGCGACCCGACGACAAGCGCATCGTCGTGATCGACCTGACCGAAGACGCTCAGAAGGTCCTTGAGGACTCGCGACGGCGCAAGGAGGCGTGGCTCAACCGGCAGCTTGCCGAGCTGACGCCGGCCGAACGGCAGATCCTGCGCGACGCCGCTCCGATCCTCGAACGCCTGTCGCGAGCATGAGCCCCACGTTCCAAGCCCTGCACGTCCGCAACTACCGCCTCTATTGGACCGGCGGTGTCATCAGCAATAGCGGCACTTGGATGCAGCGGGTCGCTCAGGACTGGCTCGTCCTCCAGCTCACCCACTCGGGCACAGCGCTCGGCATCACCACCGGCCTTCAGTTTCTGCCGTTCCTCCTATTCACGCCGCTGGGCGGCCTGGTCGCCGATCGGTTTCGCAAGCGCAGGGTGCTGGCGGTCACCCAGACGGCTCTCGCGGCGACGGCCGGCCTCCTCGGCCTGCTCGCGGTCACCGGCGTCGTCACCGAGTACCACGTGTTCGTGCTGGCGTTCGTCTTCGGCGTCGCCACGGCCTTCGACACGCCGGCCCGTCAGTCGTTCGTGGTCGAGATGGTCGGGCACGACATCCTCCCCAACGCGGTCGGGCTCAACTCGGCCTCGTTCAACGTCGGCCGCATCGTCGGCCCGGCTCTCGCCGGTCTGCTGATCGCCGCGCTCGGGTCGGGCGTCCGGGCCACCGGCTGGGTCATCTTGCTCAATGCCGTCAGCTATGTGGCCGTCCTCGGCTCGCTTCGAGCCATGCGCTCGTCGGAGCTGTCGCCGGCGCCGCTTGCCCCGCGACGGACCAAGGGGGCTCTGCGTGAGGCCGGGCGATACGTGCTCGATCGGCCCGAGCTGGTCTTCGTCTTCGTCGTCGCGTTCGCCGCAGGCACGTTCGGAATGAACTTCCAGATCACCAACGCCCTGATGGCGACCTCGGTCTTCGACCGCGGCGCCAGCGAGTACGGCATCCTCGGCTCGGCGATGGCCGTCGGCTCACTCGCGGGTGCCCTCCTCGCCGCTCGGCGTGCCAGCGCCGGCCGAGTCATCCTGGTGCTGTCGGGGGTCTCGTTCGCGGTCGCTGAGATCGCGGCGGGCCTGATGCCGTCGTTCTGGACGTTCGCTCTGTGGCTCCCGGTCGTCGGGATCTGCGCGATCACCATGCTCAACTCGCTGCAGACATTCGTCCAGATCGCTGTCGCACCCGAGCTCCGCGGGCGGGTGATGGGCCTCTACATGATGGTGTTGATGGGCGGCACGCCTGCCGGGGCTCCCGTCATCGGATGGGTGGGGGAGACGTTCGGGCCGCGCTGGACCCTGATCGCCGGCGGGGCGATCACGCTGGTGGCCGTCCTTGGCGCGACACGGTGGCTGATGCGCACCGAGGACGTGCGGCTGCGAGATGTGTCGGCGTGGCCTGTCAGGCTCGCCGCATGACTGCAGCAAAGTACGAGTGGCCCACATCGCTCGAGCCCGAGCGCTACTTCGAGCTGATCGACTCCGACACCGAGCGGATGCTCGAGGTCGGCGGTCTCGGGCTCGACGCCGCCGTCCCTTCATGTCCCGGCTGGACCGTCGCCGACGTGGTCGACCATCAGGCGATGGTCTACTCCCACAAGGTGCGGGTGATGGCCGACAACGGCTGGCCCGATCCGTGGCCGCCGGCCGAGCTCACGGGTCGGCCGCCGGTCGAGTTCCTGCGCGAGGCAAAGGACGCGATCTTCCAGGAGTTCGCCAACCACGACGTCGCCGAGCAGACCACGACGTTCGGCGACGACACCAGCGTGATGTTCTGGGCCCGGCGGATGGCTCTCGAGGTCGCGGTCCATCGGATCGACGTCGAGCTCGCACATGACGCGGTGACTCCTATCCCCGACGACCTCGCGACCGACGGCGTCGACGAGATCCTGCAGGTGATGCTGCACGGCAACTGGGCAGAGTGGGGCGCTGAGACCAAGCACCCCGTCGATGCCGCCGTCGCCGTCGAGACGGGCGGGTTCCGCTGGCGCATCGCCGCAACAGAGGCGATCGTCGACGTCGTCGCAGGTTCGTCCGAGCCGGCCGATGCGACCGTCGTGGGCGACCCCGACGACGTCTTCCTGTGGCTCTGGGGTCGGCGCGGCGACGACGCTGTCCGCGTGTCCGGCGACAAACGTGCGGCGTCGGAGTTGCGCGAGCGGCTAGCCGAGTCCGGGCAGTAGCAGACGCCCAGAGCTGCCTTGGTCAGCAGGTAGCCTCCAACGCATGCATCCGCGCTACCGCCGACTCTTGATCCCGGGTGCGTTGGTGCTGCTGCTCGTCATCGTCGTCGTGGCGGCGCTGCGATGACCGAGGCGATGACGCTCGACGAGGCTCGGACCCAGACGGCTGGGCTGTTTCAGCCGGATCGGCTGGTGCGCGCCACACTGTCAGGCCGAGTCCGCGGGCAAGAGCCGCCAACCTATCGGCGCGTTGAGCTGCGTTTCGTCGACCTCCGGCACGGCCGCTGCCTCCAGGTGACCCGCTTCGACCAGACGCAGGCGTTCACGTCCAATGTCGAGCTCGATCGCGGGCCGGCCGAGGTGCAGAGCCTGCTGGCCGAGGCGTACGGCAACTGGCATGTCGAGACGACGACCGAGACGGTGCAGGTGCGAGTGACGAAGCGCGGCCGGCCCATGGTGCACCGAGAGCCGCGGGCGGCGTCACTCGAGGCCGATCGCTCCCACGATCGGATCAAGCCGCGCCGCCTCGGCGCCGACGACCCGATCTTCGCCGCCCTCGGACTCGCATCGCCGGACGGCCGCATCAAACCCAGCCGGCTGGCAAAGTTTCGACAGGTCCAAGACCTCCTGGCCGCGCTCGATCCGGTGATCGACGAGGCCGTCGCGCTCGGCCCCGGAGCGAAGCTGTCGTCTGAGCGACCGCTCCGGCTCGCCGACCTCGGTTGCGGCAACGCGTACCTGACGTTCGGCGCGCTTCGCTACCTCGCGTCGGTGCGCGGGCTGCCGGTCCACGCCGTCGGGGTCGACGTCAAGGCGCAGTCGCGCGATCGCAACAGCGAGGTGGCGGCTGCGGCCGGGCTCGACCAGCAGGTGGAGTTCGTACAGAGCGCGATCGAGACGGTGCAGCTCGATGACGCGCCCGACATCGTCTTGGCGCTGCATGCGTGCGACACGGCGACCGACGACGCGCTCGCGCGCGCGGTCGAGTGGCAGGCGCCGGTCATTTTGGCAGCGCCGTGCTGCCATCACGACATCCAGCGCCAGCTTGGCAGTGGGTCAGGTTCGCCCGGTGCCTACTCGCTCATCACCCGACACGGAATACTCCGCGAGCGACTGGCCGACGTCTTGACCGACTCGCTACGGGCGGCGATCTTGCGGATGGTGGGCTACCGCGTCGAGGTCGTCGAGTTCGTCGACACCCGGCACACGCCGCGCAATGCGCTGATCCGCGCGGTCCGCACCGGGTCTGCCGGGTCGGCCGACACGCGCGCCGACTATGACGCGCTGACTCGTGAGTGGAATGTGTACCCCGCGCTTGCGCAACGGCTTGCGCAGACGTATCCGTCGTTGTCTGCCGATGCGCGGTAGTCGCCGACGGCTGGCCGCGCTCGCGGCCGGTTTCACTCTGCTGTCGTGCCCGCTCGCAGCGGTCGCCGACGGCGGCCCGCACGTGCTGTTTCGCATCCAGCCGAGCAAAGTCGACGAGTCGAGCTCGCTCGTCGTGAGCCAGACCCATCCGGGGCTGGTCTACACCGCGAACGACTCAGGAGACTCGGCGACCGTCTACGTGCTCGACGACCAGACGGGCGAGCTGGTGGGCTCTACCTCGATCGAGGGGGTCGACCCGCTCGATATCGAGGCGATGACGCCCGGCGGCCACGGGTCGCTGATCGTCGCGGATATCGGTGACAACGACAATCAGCGGCCGTACGTGACCGTCTACCGCATCGACGAGCCCGACGTCGGAACGAACACCGTGACGGCCCAGGCGGTGCGGGTGACCTACGCGAACGGTCCGCACAATGCCGAGGCGGTCGTCTACAACGTTGGGACCGGTCGGCTGTACATCGCCAGCAAGCAGTTCGGCGGCGCGCACGTCTACCGATCGCCGCCGCACTTCTTCGCGCATCGTGAGGTGGTCATGCGAGCAGTCGCGAAGGCCCCGGCGCTCGCCACCGACGCAGCGTTGCTGCCGGGCGGCGACGTGGCTGTTATCCGAACGTACTTCTCGGCCTTCTTCTTCACCTTCCCGGGCTGGCGTCCCTTGGCGGACCATGACCTGCCCAATCAGCCGCAAGGCGAGTCGCTGGCCGTGCCAGCGACCGGAGACGTGATGTGGATCGGCAGCGAGGGCGAGCACTCGCGCGTGATTGCCGTCCAGGTGCCCGATCTGACGCCGACGACCCCACCGCCGACGACGCCTCCTCCGACGACGGCAGGCCCGGTGAGCGGCGGCACCGGTGACGTCGAGGAACAGCATCGCCAGCAACTCAAGTCGCAAGCCGTCGCGGTCGGGGCAGCAGCTCTCGCTCTCTTCGTGATCGTGATCGTGGCGATCGCGGTGCGGTGGCGTCGCCATCCGCACGTCGAAGACCATCGTGACTAGATTCGCTCGGCCACCCAGTCGATGCACGCAGTGAGCGCCTGTACGTCGGCCGGGTCGATCGCCGGGAACATCGCCACCCGCAGCTGATTTCGCCCGAGCTTGCGGTACGGCTCGGTGTCGACGACGCCGTTTGCCCGGAGGACTTTCGCCACGGCCGCCGCGTCGACAGCGGCATCGAAATCGATCGTGCCGACCACGAGCGATCGGTCGGCGGGCTCGGCGACGAACGGTGTCGCGAACTCGGACTTCTCCGCCCAGCCGTAGAGGGTCGACGACGACTCACGGGCGCGGTCGACGGCTCCCGCGAGGCCACCGATCTCGTGCAGCCAGTCGATCTGCTCGGCCAGTAGGAAGATGGTGGCCAGCGAAGGCGTGTTGTAGGTCTGGTTGAGCACGGAGTTGTCGATCGCGGTCTGCAGGTCGAGAAATGCGGGAATCCAGCGGCCAGACGACTTGATCTGAGCGACCCGCTCGAGCGCCGCCGGCGACATGACGGCGATCCAGAGGCCGCCGTCGGACGAGAAGGCCTTCTGCGGTGCGAAGTAGTAGACGTCTGTCTCGGCAATGTCGACCGGAAGCCCGCCGGCGCCCGACGTCGCGTCGATCAGCACGAGGGCGCCGTCGTCGGCGCCGTCGATCCGTCGGATCGGCGCCATCACGCCGGTCGACGTCTCGTTGTGGGCCCAGGCGTACGCGTCGATGCCGGCCTCGGGGTGCGGCTCGGGCCGAGTGCCCGCGTCCGCCGTGACGACCGCCGGTTCCGACAGGAACGGGGTGGTCGCGGCGACGGTGGCGAACTTCGCGGAGAACTCGCCGAACGAAAGGTGCTGGCTGCGCTCGCGGATGAGGCTGAACGCCGCGACGTCCCAGAACGCCGTGGTGCCGCCATTGCCGAGCACGACCTCGTAGCCGGCGGGGAGAGCGAACAGCCGGCTCAATCCCTCGCGCACCCGGCCGACGACGTCGCGGACGGTCGACTGGCGGTGGGAGGTGCCGAGGAAAGCCGTGCCGGTCGCTGCGAGCGCGTCGAGCGCAGCGGGTCGAACCTTGCTCGGGCCGCATCCGAATCGGCCGTCTGCGGGGAGGAGATCTGTCGGGATGGTGAGGTCAGGCATGCGACCTAGCCTGCCCACTCGTCGACCCAACCCGTCACCGAGTCCGCACTGCGGGCAGGCGGACCGGAGTAGTAGGCCGACGGCCGGATCAGCCGACCGGTCTGCTTCTGCTCGAGGATGTGGGCGCTCCAACCGGCGGTGCGAGCACAGGTGAACATCGAGGTGAACATGTGCGGCGGCACCTGAGCGAAGTCGAGCACAATCGCTGCCCAGAACTCGACGTTCGTCTCGAGGACTCTGTCGGGGCGTCGGGACCGGAGTTCCTGCAGCGCCGCCTTCTCGAGCGCGAGCGCCACCTCGAATCGCGGTGCGCCGAGTTCCTTGGCAGTCCGCCGCAGGACTCGCGCACGGGGATCCTCGGCGCGATAGACCCGGTGGCCGAATCCCATCAGCCGGTCGCCGGCGTCGAGCAGCTCCTTGACGTAGGTCGTGGCGTCGTCGCGTCGCTCGACCTCCTCGATCATGGTCAGCACCCGCGCCGGCGCCCCGCCGTGCAGCGGACCGGACATCGCGCCGACCGCGGCCGACAGGCTTGCCGCGGCGTCCGCGCCGGTCGAGGCGACCACTCGCGCCGTGAACGTCGACGCGTTCATGCCGTGCTCGGCCGCCGAGGTCCAGTAGGCGTCGACCGCCTTCACGTGGGCCGGGTCGGGCTCGCCCCGCCACCGGCGCATGAAGCGCTCGGTGATCGTGGTCGCCTGGTCGATGTGGCGCTGAGGCACCCGCGGCTGGCCGGCGCCGCGCGCGGCCTGGGCGACGTACGAGAGCACCATGACCGCCGTGCGAGCGAGGTCGTCACGCGCCTGCTGGTCGTCGATGTCGTACAGCTGCTGCATGCCCCAGGCCGGCGCGAGCATCGCGATCGCGCTTTGGACGTCGACGCGGATGTCGCCGGAGTGAACGGGGATCGGGTATGGCGCCGCGGGCGGCAGGCCGGGCTGGTAGCTGCCGTCGACGAGGAGTCCCCAAATGTGGCCGAAGTCGACCCGCCCGACCAGGCCCTCGATGTCGACGCCGCGATAGCGCAGCGCCGAGCCCTCCTTGTCGGGCTCTGCGATCTTCGTCTCGAAGGCGATGACACCCTCGAGTCCTTCGTGTACCTCGACCATGCTGATGACTCCTCGGCCTCGTGGTAGCGGTCAGGGTGCGAGCCTCTCGGTCGCCCAGGTCTGTTCTCCGGTCCGTTCGTAGCGGACCCGGTCGTGCATCCGGCCCGGCCGGCCCTGCCAGAACTCGACTCGCCGTGGCCGCACCAGGAACCCGCTCCATTGCGGGGGCCGTGGCACGTCGTCGACGCCGGCGAACCGCTCGACCTCGGCGGCATACCGAGCGTCGAGCTCGTCGCGGCCCCGAACGACCTGCGACTGCGGAGATGCCCACGCGCCGAGCTGCGAGCCGCGCGGCCTGGTCGCGAAGTAAGCGTCGGCCTCGTCGTCGTCGACGAGCTCGGCCGCCCCGTCGATGCGAACCTGGCGCTGGAGCGGATGCCACGGAAACAGCAGCGAGCACGCTGGTCGCGCCAGCAGGTCTGCGGCCTTGGCCGAGCCGAGATTCGTGTAGAAGACGAAGCCGCGTCGGTCGACGGTCTTGAGCAAGACCATGCGGGACGTCGGTGCCGCGGACCGGTCGGTCGTCGAGACGACCATCGCGTTGGGCTCATGCAGCCCGGCGGTGTGCGCGTCGCCGAGCCAGACCTCGAAGGCACGAATGGGATCGTCGCCGAGGTCTGCCTCGGTGAGTCCGCGGTCGCTGTACTCGCGGCGCCAGTCAGCGACGTCTCGGGTCGCGGCCGGGTCTGACGTCATGAACGGAATCTATCCGGGCCGCTGTCGGGGCAAAGGCGAGCCCGCGGGCTGGTCGTGGCAGCAGCCACGGCTGGACGGACTGATCCAGCACCCGCGGGCCCGGGTAGCCAGTGTTGATTCGCTACGCGCGTCCAACGAAGTGAAGCCGCCTAGCGGCTGGCCACCTCACAAGTCCGATGGGAACACATCTACGGACCACCTCCTCTCATGTGTGGCATTACCGTACGTCGAGCCCTACCTGCTCACAAGGCAAATTGCCGGTGCCCCCTAGGGTGAGCCGGTGAGCCGTGGGCCGAGACGTCTGCTGACCGACGTCCGCCCACTTCGGGCCTCCGTCGACTATCGCCGGCTCTGGATCGGCACCACCGTTTCGCAGCTCGGACAGCAGATGACGGCTGTGACGATCGCGATCCAGGTCTACGCGTTGACGCACTCGACTTTCGCTGTTGGGCTGGTCGGCCTCTTCGCGCTTGGGCCGCTCATCGGGTTCGGTCTTTACGGCGGGGCGTTCGCCGACGCGTTCGATCGACGCAAGGTCGCGCTCATCTCGTCCGCAGGTCTGTGGACGCTATCGCTCGTGCTCTGCGCGCAGGCCGCCGCGCACCTCGACGCGGTGTGGGTGCTGTATACCGTCGTCGCCCTGCAGTCGGGCTTCTTCGCGGTCAACAACCCGACCCGCAGCGCGATCATCCCGCGGCTCATCGACGAGGACCTGCTGCCGGCTGCGAATGCCCTCAACATGGCGTCGTTCAATCTCGGCTTCACCGTCGGACCGCTGCTCGGTGCCTTCGCGATCGGCGCCGGCGGATACGGGTTCGCGTACGCCATCGACGCAGTGACCTTCACCGCCGCCCTCTACGCGCTGGTGAGGCTGCCGCCGATCCCACCGCAGCCGCTCGAGGGCAGCGCGCCGACCCGGCCGGGTCTGCGGTCGGTCATCGAGGGGCTGCGATTTCTGCGTGGCGCTCCGAACGTGCGAATGACGTTCATCGTCGACCTGTGCGCGATGGTGTTGGCGCAGCCAAGGGCGCTCTTCCCGGCGGTTGCCGGGTCGTTCTTCGGCGGCGGTGTGCGGACGGTCGGCCTCTTGCAGGCGGCCCCGGCGATCGGCTCGCTGATCGCGTTCACCTTCTCGGGATGGGTGAGCAAGGTTCGCCTCCAGGGACGGGCGGTGGTGATCGCCGTGATCGTCTACGGCGGTGCCGTGGCCGTCTTCGGCTTCGCCCGCGCTTTGTGGCTGGGCGTGCTGTTCCTCGCGCTCAGCGGGGCCGCCGACATGATCAGCGCCGCGTACCGGTCGACCATCCTCCAGGCCGCTGCGCCGGACAATCTGCGCGGACGACTGCAAGGCGTTTTCACCGTCGTCGTCGCCGGTGGCCCGCGGATGGGCGACTTCGTCGCCGGGACGACGGCCGCGCTGCTGACGCCGACCATCGCGCTCGCGGCTGGAGGCATGGCGTGTGTCGCCGGTGTGTTGATCGCCTCGGCCCGCGAGCCGGGCTTCCTCGCCTACGACGGCGCGAATCCCACGCCCTGACCGAGCGGCCGCCGTGTCGGGGGCCGATGCCACACTGGCCAGCATGAGTCGCCGGGCCCTCCTGTTGTTTCTGGGGCTCGGCTTTGCCTGGGGCATCCCGTACCTGTTGATCAAGGTCGCCGTCGAGGAGATCTCGCCCGCACAACTCGTGCTCGGACGCACCTCGCTGGCGGCCCTTCTGCTGCTGCCGGTCGCGCTCGCGCGAAGCGCCGTGATGCCGGTCTTGCGCGAGTGGCGGCCTCTCCTCGCTTACTCGCTGATCGAGATCGCCATTCCGTGGGTGGCCCTGGGGAGCGCTGAGACTCGACTGCCGAGCTCGACCACCGGACTGCTGATCGCCGCCGTGCCACTCGTCGGACTGGCGGTGGCATTCCTGTCCGGTCGCGCCGAGCAGCTCAGTCCGACGGCGTGGCTGGGGCTGGGGCTTGGCATCGCGGGGGTGGCTGCGCTCGTCGGGCTCGACGTGTCTGGCTCAGATCTCGGCGCGGTCGGCGAGATCGGGATCGTCGTCGTCTGCTACGCCCTCGGTCCAGCGATCCTTGCCCGCTCGCTTGCACACCTGCCCGGGCTGGGAGTGGTCGCGTTGTCGCTGACGTTCACCGCCTTGCTGTACGTCCCCATTGTGCTCGTCAGCGACGGCGTTCCGAGCGGGCTGCCGAGCGGCAAGGTGGTGCTGTCGGTCGCCCTGCTGGCTGTGGTGTGCACCGCGGCCGCGTTCTTGATGCTGTTCGCGTTGGTCGGCGAGGTCGGCCCGGTTCGCGCCACCACCATCACGTACGTCAATCCTGCCGTCGCGGTGCTCGCGGGCGTCATCATCCTCGACGAGCCGTTCACGGTATGGACCGCCGTCGGCTTCGTGCTCGTGGTCGCGGGCTCGTTCCTCGTCAACAGGCGGCCACGTCGCACCGAAGAGCACGACTCTGCCGGAGCGCCAGGTCAGCCCGTGGCCGTCGAACCGGGATAGAACGTATTCGGGTCGACCTCGATCCACACTTGCTCGGCGCGGCCGACGAGGCGGTTGTTCTCGTCGTATGCGGCCGTGCCCGTCAGCGTCTTGCGACCGACGGTCTCGTACAACTCACCGACGACCACGACTGGCCGGCCGATCTCGGGCAGCCGGTGCACGGCTCCGGTCATCCGCCCGAGCACGAGTGGCCGCGCGATCAGGTCGGACGTCCAGCCGCCCGGACAGTCGAGGGCTGCCCAGACGAACTCGAGCGCGGCGAATCGGTTGGCGTGGGTGTCGGCGAGGGACTCGTCGGGCGTCCACACGCACGCGCTTCGATCGGCCGAGATCGGTCCGGGACAGAGGCGCATCCCGTCGCCGACGGAGCGCTCAGGCCCGCAGACGAAGCAGCCGTTGAACGAGTGGTCGAACAAGCCCGGATATGCCGCCTGCACCGACTCGGCCCGGGCTCTGCTGACCGGCGCGACCGGCTGGTGATCGAAGTGGCCAGACGACGCCTCGGCGATCAGTTCGCCCGCTTCCGCCGTGAGCTGAGATCCGCCGTCGACTCGGCTCAGCGTGAGCGGCTGATCGAGTGGCGTCGGCTTGCGCAGTGTGACCGTGACCGGCTGGCTGCCGACCCGTCCGGCAAGGCGTCCCGCGGTGTAGCCTCCGTTGCCCGACTCGGGTGGACCTGCGTATCGCCTGGCGATCGTGATGGTCGGCTCGGGGGTCACAAGAACCCACGCTAGCGTGACGCCATGAGCGACATCGAATCGCAGTCGGCCGTCGTCGACAGTTACCTGGTCGACACCGTTGTCGGCGCCGACGCCGACCTCGAAGCTGCCCACGCAGCGTCCATCGCCGCCGGACTTCCCGACATCGCCGTTTCGCCGACGCAGGGGAAGCTGCTGTCGATACTCGCCTCGTCGATCGGCGCGAGAGCCATCCTCGAGATCGGCACGTTGGGCGGTTACAGCTCGATCTGGCTTGCCCGCGCGCTCACCCCGGGCGGGTCGATGGTGACGCTCGAGTACTCGCCCGAGCACGCAGCGGTCGCCCGCGCCAACATTGAGCGCGCCGGCCTCTCGGATCGCATCGAGGTCGTCGAGGGCGCGGCGCTCGACACCCTTCCGACGATTGGCGACCGAGGCCCGTTCGACCTCGTCTTCATCGACGCCGACAAGGAGAACAACTCGAACTATGTCGAGCATGCCCTCGCGATGACTCATCCGGGCAGCCTCATCATCGTCGACAACGTGGTCCGCGGC
>DATIOH010000049.1:0-9137 GCA_035473375.1 Nocardioidaceae bacterium
GACAGTCGGCCCGTCCCCGCGACCGCTGCAGAAGAGGAGGAGGTGTCATGACCCCCGAGCCGGTCGGATCGCTGGCCGAAGAGGCCGCCAGGCTTGTGTCGGCGCTGTCGTCGATACATCCCGGAGGGCACGCCGACACCGACGACGCCGCCGACACTGACGACCCCACCGACACCGCCGATGCCGCCGACGCTGGCGAGGCACACGCCGACCACGACCCGCTTTCTCCGGAGTGCCGTTATTGCCCGTTTTGCGCGCTTGCCCGCGCCGCGCGGTCGATGACCCCGGAGGTTCGCGAGCATCTCGCGAGTGCTGCCGGCTCGTTGCTGCTCGCGGTGCGCGGCATCCTCGACGACGCCGTTGCCCGGTCCAGCGAGGCTGGCGGATCGAGCGGAGACAATCGCGTCGAGAAGATCGACCTAGCGGAGGACTGAGGCGATGCTCCAGCGACTGGCGATCGGAATCGATATCGGCGGCACGAAGGTCAAGGCCGGTGTTGTCGACGAGGACGGCATCGTCCTCGAGAACACGACGCGCGACACACCGTCGACCGATCCCCGCCTCGTCGAGGACGCGATCGCCGAGATCGTCACCGACATGCGCAGCCGCCACTATGTCGTGGCGGTGGGGATCGGGGCAGCTGGCTTCGTCGACTCGACCCGGTCGACGGTGCTCTTCGCGCCTCACCTCGCCTGGCGCAACGAGCCGCTGCGCGACGCCGTGCGGAGGCGCGTCGGCCTCTCGGCTCTCATCGACAACGACGCGAACTGCGCTGCGTGGGCGGAGTGGCGGTTCGGCGCTGCACAGAACGAGTCCGACCTGGTGTGCATCACGCTCGGCACGGGGATCGGTGGCGGGCTGGTGCTCGGCGGGCAGGTGCACCGCGGTCGCAACGGAATCGGCGGCGAGTTCGGCCACATGCAGGTCGTCGACGGCGGCCACGCCTGCGAGTGCGGCAACCACGGCTGCTGGGAGCAGTACGCCAGCGCCAACGCGCTCGTGCGTGAGGCCCGCGACCTCGTCAAGGCGGGGGCCCCGGGCGTCGAGACATTGCTCGACCGCGCCGGAGGCGATCCCGACGCGATCACCGGCATCCTGGTGAGCCAGGTCGCGGTCGAGGGCGATCCGGTCGCAACCCAACTGCTGGCTGACATGGGCGAGTGGCTCGGCGTCGGCATCGCGAACCTCGCCGCGGCGCTCGACCCGGGCACGTTCGTCATCGGCGGCGGAGTCTCCGACGCAGGCGACCTGCTGATTCGACCCGCGACGGAGGCCTTCCGCCGAACTCTCACCGGACGCGGCTTCCGGCCAGAGCCGCGCATCGTCCGCGCGCACCTCGGCAATCAGGCCGGCATGATCGGCGCCGCCGATCTCGCCCGCACCACGACGAGGCGCGGCAAGCGCCGCTCTCGGTCGCGCAGCCGGCGACCACCGACGGGTGCGACGTTCGGCCGCGGGCTCGGTCTGAGTCGGATCGAGTCGAAGACAGGATCCCTTCGAGCGCGCGGGCACGGCGACGACACCACGGATCGCTAGGCCGCGCGATGCCCAGCCGCGACGACGGACCACTCGACCTCGCAGCCGCGCGCAGCCGGGTCTACGGCGTCAAGCCTGCCGAGTTCGTGTCGGTCCGCGGCGACCTGGCCAAGCAAGCGCGGT
Source organism: Nocardioidaceae bacterium (assembly GCA_035473375.1). GTDB lineage: Bacteria > Actinomycetota > Actinomycetes > Propionibacteriales > Nocardioidaceae > DATIOH01. The sequence goes on from DATIOH010000049.1 coordinate 1,660, forward strand.
CGGCTGGCGACAAGGATCTCGCCGGACAGATCCAGTCCCTGCGCAAACCGACCCTTGCCGCCTGGCTGGTCAACGCGCTTGCGCGAGAGGGGTCTGACGCCCTGGCCGAGCTGCTCGACCTCGGGCGCGAGATGCGCGAGGAGATGGGTGCCGTCGACGCCGACGGACTCCGCGAGCTGACCCGTCGACGGCACCAGCTCGTATCGGCCCTCGTCGATCAGGCGCGTGAGCTCGGCGCCGCGAGCGGACTTCGTGTCGCTGACGAAGCGGCCCGTTCGGTGCGGGCGACTCTCGAGGCGACCCTCTCCGATGGCGACAGTTCTGCTGAGGTTGCCGAGGGATGCTTGAGCGAGCCGTTGGAGCCGACGGGCTTCGGCTTCGGTTTCGGCCTCGGCGGCGACTCGCAGCCCACTCGGCTGGGCGTCGCCGCGTCCGACGGGTCCTCGGCCACGGTCACCGACATCGCTCCGTCCTCGGCAACCGTCACCGACATCGCCGATCGGCGAGCCCGCAAAGAGGTCGAGATCGCAGACGCCGAGCAGGGCCTCGCCGACGCCGAGGCCCTGACAGCGCAGGCCGGGCGGGCGCGGGCGGACGCGCAGCGCGATGCCGCGGCGGCAGATCGCAGCGCGGACAAGGCGTCCGACAAGATCGACAAGCTCGAGGCCCGGCTTCGAGACGCACGAGCAGAGCTTGCGGAACAGCACCAGGCGGCGAGCGCGGCACATCAAGCGGTGTCCGACGCCGAGAAAGCGGTCCGCGCGGCGGCCCGCGCGCTCGCCGCAGCGACCGAGCGATTGCGCCGGCTACGTCGCTAAAGGTGCAGCGCGCCCACACCCTCGGCAGGATCCTGTGCATGCGATCGACTCCGCAGGACCTGCTCGCCGGGCAGCCGAGCCATCGGATCGAGATATTCGCCGCGCGTCTGGCGCGCTGGTACCCGGACCTTCTCGAAGCCCTGGCGGCCGTCTACCCCGAGCCGGGCGACATCGCCGATCGACTCGTGCGGCTGGCCGCGACGTCGTACGCCGAGCGTCCCGACGAACTGCACTTACTCGACCTGCGCAGGTCGCTCGAACCGGATTGGTTCCAGCGTCCCGACGCCATCGGATACGCGGCCTACACCGAGCGCTTCGCCGACACGCTGCAGGGGGTGGCGAAACGAGTCGAGTACTTGAGCGACCTCGGCGTCACGTACTTGCATCTGATGCCGTTGCTGCGACCGCGGCCGGTGCCCAACGACGGCGGCTACGCGGTGATGGACTACCGCGAGATCCGCTCCGACCTCGGAAGCATGGACGATCTGCGCGCGCTCGCCGACGTGCTGCGCGCCGACGGAATCAGCCTGTGCCTTGACCTCGTGCTCAACCACGTCGCTCGCGAGCACGAGTGGGCACAGAAAGCCCGGGCCGGCGACCCGCAGAAGCGGGCGTACTTCCATGTGTTTCCCGACCGCGACATGCCCGACGCCTTCGAGCGGACGCTGCCCGAGGTCTTTCCGCGGTTCGCGCCGGGCAACTTCACGTGGGACGACGAGCTCGACGGCTGGGTTTGGACGACGTTCAACGCCTACCAGTGGGACGTCGACTGGTCGAACCCCGACGTGCTCTGCGAGTACGCCGACATCATCCTCGCCCTCGGCAATCACGGGGTCGAGGTGTTTCGGCTCGATGCGATCGCGTTCACGTGGAAGCGGCTCGGCACCAACTGCCAGAACCAGCCGGAGGTTCACGCGCTCACCCAGGCACTGCGTGCCGTTGCGCGGATCGCGTGCCCAGCGGTGGCGTTCAAAGCCGAGGCGATCGTCGGCCCGCAGGACCTGCTCGCCTATCTCGGGCAGGGCCGGCGATACGGCAAGGTGAGCGACCTTGCCTACCACAACGCGCTGATGGTGCATGTGTGGTCGATGCTCGCCACCAAGGACGCGAGGCTCTCGTCGGCAGCCCTCCGGCGTCTTGGCTTGCCGCCGCCGACAACGGCCTGGATCACGTATGTCCGCTGCCATGACGACATCGGCTGGGCGATCTCCGACGAGGACGCCGGGGCAGCCGGGCTGAACGGCGCAGCGCATCGGCGCTTCCTCTCGGACTTCTATGCCGGCGACTTCCCGGGCTCATGGTCGAGGGGCCTGGTGTTCCAAGACAACGACGCGACCGGCGACAAGCGCATCTCTGGATCGCTGGCGTCGCTGGCAGGGCTCGAGGCCGGCGATCCGCATGCGGTCGCGCGGATCGTCCTCGCCCATGCCGTCATCTTCGGCTTCGGGGGACTGCCGGTGATCTGGATGGGCGACGAGCTCGGGATGCCGAACGACTACTCCTGGGCCGATGAGCCGGCGCACGCCGACGACAACCGGTGGGTGCACCGGCCGCGAATGCCCTGGCCGCCGACCGGCGATCGCGAGGTTCGGACCGCCGTCCGGCACCTGATCGAGGTTCGGCGAACGCTGCCGCAGTTGCACGCATCGCGTCCCGCGGACGTGCTCATGCCGCACGACCCGGGCGTCTTCCTGGTCCTTCGCTCGCACCCCGTCGGCCCGATGCTCGGGGCGTACAACATGACCCCGGACGTGCGGACAGTGCCGCTGGCCGTGCTCGCCGACGCCGGGCTTCCGGCCGCGGTCTGGGATCACGTCGGCGGAAGTTCGGCGGACGCCTCGGGCGGGGCACTCGCGCTGGACTCGTATCAGGCGGTCTGGGTGACCGCCTCAGCGTGAGCGGTCATGTAATCCGGGCGAGCGGTCACGTATTCCGGGCGAGCGGTCACGCTGTCGGCGTGCGCGGAAAGCAGAGCCGTACCGGGCCACCTAGCGGTCGACCAGGGTCATCTCGAACGTGTACAGCTCGGGACGGTAGGCGTGCGCGCCGAACTCGACGGCGCGGCCGCTGTCATCGAAGGCCGTGCGGTTCATCGTGAGGAGCGGGTCGCCCTTGCGGCCAGTCAGCAGCTTCGCGGTTCGGGCGTCTGCCCGCATGGCTCCGATGCGCTGGTGCGCGACGCGGACGTGGATCCCGGCGCGACGAAGGTGCTCGTAGAGGCCCGTGGCCGACAGGTCGGCCACGCCGAGATCGACGACGTCGGCAGGCAGGGTGTTGGCCATCAGCGCGAGCGGCTGATCGCCGACGAGTCGGAGCCGCTCGAGCCGCCAGACCGGCGCGCCGAGGGCCAGCTGGAGCTCGCGAGCGGTCGGCTCGTCGGCGTCGATCCGCTCGAGCGACAGAACTCGAGTCACGGGGTTCTGTCCGGCTCGCACTAGGTCGTCGTTGAGGCTCGTGAGCTCCACCGAGCGGCGGATCTGCGATTGGACGACCTGGGTACCCACACCCCGCTTGCGGACGAGGAGGCCCTTGTCGACGAGCGTCTGGATCGCCTGCCGCATCGTCGGGCGCGAGAGCCCGAGCTCGTCGGCGAGGGCGATCTCGTTCGCAATCCGGTCGCCCGGCACGAGTATGCCGTCGGTGATCGCGCGCTGCAGCTGCTCGGCCACTTGGAAATACAGCGGCACGGGGCTGGAGCGGTCGACCGACAGCGGTGGATGCGTCGCCATGGTGCGCATCAGACTACGGCAGTATGTCTCAACGTCAATATGTCAGGACAAACTCTTGACATGTCTTACGGCACCTCGCCAGACTGTCGGTCACCCGCACCCCTCAACGCAAAGGCGAGGCTGACCGATGACTCCCACTGCTCCGATCGCTGCGCGAGTCGCGGGCGCTCCGATCTCGTGGGGCGTGTGCGAGGTGCCGGGGTGGGGCTTCCAGATGAGCTCTCGGCGGGTGCTCGCCGAAATGAGCTCGCTCGGCCTGGCGGCGACCGAGTTCGGACCGCCGGGGTTCCTGTCCGACGACCCGGAGCAGCGTGCAGGGCAGCTCGGCGAGTACGGCCTGCGCCCAGTCGGAGGCTTCTTCCCGGTCGTTCTCCACAATCCGGAGCACGACCCGCAGCCTGAGCTCGACCGGTTCATCGACGGCTGCCTGGCATCCGGCGCGGGCATCGTCGTGCTGGCCGCGCACACCGGCACCGACGGCTACGACGCTCGACCCGAACTCGACGACCTCGGGTGGAAGACGCTGCTGGCGAACCTCGACCGGCTGTCCGAGCGGGCCGAGTCGCGTGGTGTCGTCGCCGCGTTCCATCCGCACATGGGAACGATGGTCGAGTCGGGCGACGACGTCGCTCGGGTGCTCGACGGCTCGGCGGTGGCGGTCTGCATCGACACAGGTCACCTCGTCGTCGGCGGAGCCGACCCCGTCGCCATCACGCGAGGCGCCCCCGACCGAGTTCGGCACGTGCACCTCAAGGACGTCGACGCCGCGCTAGCGCGACAGGTGATCGACGGCGAGCTCGCCTTCGGCGACGCGGTGCGCGCTGGGGTGTTCCGACCGCTAGGCGACGGCGACGTCGACATCGCCGGGCTCGTCCAGACACTCGAGTCGGCCGGCTATGAGGGCTGGTACGTGCTCGAGCAGGACGTCATGCTCACCTCCGAGCCCGAAGACGTTGGACCCGTCGCGAACGTGCGGCGAAGCCTCGACTACCTCCTGAAGGCGGCGGAGTAACGATGCCCGCCGAGCGTTTCGAGGTCCTGACAATGGGACGGGTCGGCGTCGACGTCTACCCCGAGCAGGTGGGCGTCCCGCTCGAAGACGTCACGTCATTCCACAAGTACCTCGGCGGCACGGCGACAAACGTTGCTGTCGCCGCCGCGCGCCACGGCCGTCGCAGTGCCGTGATCACGAGGACTGGAGACGATCCGTTCGGCCGGTACATCCACCAGGCCCTGCGTGGCTTCGGCGTTGACGACCGTTATGTGACGCCGGTCGCCGGCCTTCCGACGCCTGTCGTCTTCTGCGAGATCTTTCCGCCTGACGACTTTCCGCTCTACTTCTACCGCGAGCCGAGGGCGCCCGACCTCGAGATCAACGTCGACGAGCTCGACATCGAGGCCATCGTCGACGCCGACATCTTCTGGGTCACCGGCACCGGCTTCTCGGTGGAGCCATCGCGCACGGCGACCATGGCCGCGCTCAAAGCACGCGCCGCCGGCGAGGGCAGCAGTCGTCGGAGGCTCACGGTGCTCGACCTCGACTACCGCCCGATGTTCTGGGCGTCGCGCGACGAGGCGAGCGTCGCCATCGGCGCCGCGCTCGAACTCGTCGACGTCGCAGTCGGCAACCTCGACGAGGTCGAAGTCGCCGTCGGCGATCGCGACCCCGACAAGGCCGCGCGAATGCTGCTCGATTCCGGAGTGGGCTTCGCCGTCGTCAAACAGGGCCCAGCCGGCGTGCTCGGCGCCCGGGGCGACGACTGGGCGACGGTTCCTCCCGTCGCAGTCGATGTCGTGAATGGGCTCGGGGCCGGCGACGCGTTCGGCGGCGCCCTCTGCCACGGGCTGCTCTCCGGGTGGGACACCAAGGCCGTCCTGCAGTTTGCCAACGCAGCCGGTGCCATCGTCGCGGGCCGCCTGGCCTGCGCCGACGCCATGCCGACCAGCACCGAAGTCGAAAACGTCGTGAAGGCGGGCCACGCATGACCAGCGATCGACTCGCCGAACTGCTCGAGATCCGCGTCCGCGAGCCCGGCCGGATCGCAGAGCTCGCGGCGTCGCGAACACAGCCGACGTCTCTGGTCGGCGCGACCGGCCGACTGATGCTGGTCGCCGCAGATCACCCGGCCCGCGGTGCGCTGCGAGCCGGAGCAGACCCGATGGCGATGGCAGACCGATGGGAGCTCCTGCGGCGCCTCGCGATCGCGCTCTCGCGCCCGGGCGTCGACGGCGTCTTGGGCACGGCTGACATCCTCGAGGACCTGCTCTTGATGGGCGCCCTCGAGGGCAAGGTCGTGATCGGCTCGATGAACCGCGGCGGACTCGCGGGCACGGTGTTCGAGATCGACGACCGGTTCACCGGCTACCACGCCGACGCGGCCGCGCAGCAGGGCCTGCAGGGCGGCAAGATGCTTCTGCGCATCGATCCCGAGGACCCGGCGACCGCGCCCGCCCTCGAGGCATGCAGCGCCGCCGTCGACGGGCTTGCCGAGCGCCGGCTGATGGCCATGGTCGAGCCGTTCATCTCGCACCGTGTCGACGGTCGGATCCGCAACGACCTGTCGACCGAGGCGGTCATCCGATCCGCGACGGTCGCAGCCGGTCTCGGGGCGACGTCGGCCTACACCTGGCTCAAGCTGCCCGTCGTCGACGGGATGGACGAGGTGCTGGCGGCGACCACGCTTCCGGTGGTGCTGCTCGGCGGCGAGGTCGGGGCCGACCAGGACGCCCAGTTCGCTCAGTGGTCGAAGGTCCTCGGCAGCCCGCAGGTCAAGGGGATGGTCGTCGGACGGACTCTGCTCTACCCGCCCGACGGCGATGTCGCGGCGGCCGTCGACGCGACGGTGGAGATGATCTAGATGGGTCTCCCGTCGTACCACCTGCGCGCGGGTGAGACCGCCCAGCCGCCGTTTGCGCTGGTGGTGACTCCGTCGACCGCCGGCTGGACCTACACCGGCCTGACCGTGCTCGACCTCGCGCCCGGCGAGGCAGTCTCGATCGACACCGGCGACAGCGAGCACCTTGTCATGTCGCTGTCGGGATCCTGCACCGTCGAGAGCGGCGGCGAGACGCTATCGGTCGCGGGGCGCGAGTCGGTGTTCTCGGGTGTCAGCGACTTCGTTTACGTGCCCCGCGATGCGACAGCGAACGTGGCGAGCGCGAGCGGCGGACGATTCGCATTGCCCTCTGCGGTGTGCGAGCGGCAGCTGCCGTTCCGGCATAGCCCGGCTGAGGCCGTGCCCGTCGAGCTGCGGGGCGCCGGCTCGGCGAGCCGCCAGGTCAACAACTTCTGCACGCCTGGCGTCTTCGAGGCAGACCGGCTGATCGCCTGCGAGGTTTTGACTCCGAGCGGGAACTGGTCGTCCTACCCTCCGCACAAGCACGACGAGGCTCGCGACGGCGAGAGCGAGCTCGAGGAGATCTACTACTTCGAGGTCGCGGACGGGCCTGGCGGCGCCGGCATCGGCTACCAGCGGGTCTACGGCCACGAGCAGGCCGACATCGACGTTCTCGCAGAGGTCAGAACGGGCGATGTCGTGCTCATTCCGCACGGATGGCACGGACCATCGATGGCGGCACCGGGCTACGACCTGTATTACCTAAATGTGATGGCCGGTCCGGGTGACGTGCGCGCTTGGCTGATCTGCGACGACCCTGCGCATGCATGGGTCCGCGAGGCGTGGGCTGCCCAGGACGTCGACCGGCGGTTGCCGTTCGGGTCCCCGGGAGGTGAGCGATGACGGTTCGCCTGACGGTCGCGCAGGCTCTCGTGCGCTTCCTCGAGCAGCAGCACGTCGAGCGCGACGGCGTCGAGACGCCGTTCTTCGCCGGCTGTTGGGGCATCTTCGGCCACGGCAACGTCGCGGGCGTGGGCCAGGCGCTCCTCGAACGCGCCGAGCACGCCAACCGCACCGGCGAGCACGTGCTCCGG